>NZ_DASYOK010000159.1:0-39594 GCF_036007805.1 Yoonia sp. | reverse complement strand
CCCACGCGCGAGGGCAGGCGGCCAAGCAAGCTCGATACCTCGGCCCCTGCCTGAACAAAGCGGAACACGTTATCCATCAAAAGAAGGACGTTCTTGTGCTTGTGGTCGCGGAAATATTCCGAAATCGTCAGGGCGGTCAGAGGAGCCCGCCAGCGCGCGCCGGGTGGCTCGTTCATCTGACCATAGACCAGCACGGTGCGATTCAGCACGCCCGAGTCCTGCATTTCGGTCAGCAGTTCATGCCCCTCGCGTGATCTCTCACCGACGCCCGCGAAGACGGAGATACCTTCGTATTTCTCGACCATGGCGCGGATCAATTCCATTACCAGAACGGTCTTGCCGACCCCGGCGCCGCCGAACATCGCAGCCTTGCCGCCCTGCGCCATCGGCGTCAGCAGGTCGATCACCTTGATCCCCGTCTCGAACACATCGGTGGCGCCAGTCTGGGATTTCAGAAGCGGTGGCAGGGCGTGGATCGACCGTCGCGGTGTATCGTCAGGAAGGGCAGGCCCATCGTCCTGAACATGACCCACGACATCCAGAAGTCGCCCAAGAACGGCTTCCCCAACGGGCACGGTGACTGGCGCGCCACTGGCATGAACCGAAATGCCACGGGCGAGCCCCGCAGTGGATTGAAACGCCACCGCGCGAACTGTTTTCTGATCCAGGTGACTATGGACTTCGAGAATGAGTTCAGTTGGCCGGTCCCATCCCACCACCAGTGCAGAATTGATTGGCGGCAGCTCGGCCCCGGCAAAGACCACATCTACAACCGCCCCTCTGACGGCATGCACAACACCGCCCGTAGGCAAGCCGAAATCATCCACCTTTGCGCCGTTCCCGACACGGGTCGCGTCCATGTTCGGTGGCTGATCTGAGTTTTTGGATGTCAAACGGGGCCTCTTTGCTTTCCTGTCGCGGGCAGCCAGCCAGAAAACAACAGCCTGCGGAGAACACTTGAAATAAGCTTAGAACGCTGCGCGACGGTGGGCACTGATCTGTATCAATGCGACCACCACGGTCGTTTGCCGCACAGGGCGTAAGCAAAATGCGCCGAATCCAGTTCCTAGTGGTTCGCGTGGCACCTACGTTCACCAAACCTGTTCCCACGCCCGCTGTTGGCGGTGGTAGGCCGCGGTAAGTGCACGCGTCATTGGGCCATGAAACGACCCGGCGCGATTCATGACGCCCGTGATGAGGACGTTCGACCAAAGGCCGATTTCGGCCAACCGCACCGCAGCGAAGATAAACGTAGCACGCTGCTAACGCCGATCAGTGCGTCGGAGATTTATCTGCGGCACACAGGTTCATGTCTTCGAGCCAGACGATGAAATGAACGGAGAGGCACCATGATCGGATATGTTGCGAATATCGAAGAACTGACAGAAGAGAATACCAACTTTCGGCGTGTTCTTTATTCAGGGACAAAGCTGCAATTGGTTTTGATGTCTCTGGAGCCTGGGACGGAAATCGGCGGCGAGATACACGCCGACACGGATCAGTTCTTTCGCATCGAAGAGGGAAAGGGAATGGTCGTGATCGACGGGGTGACCCACAAGGTCAAGGCTGGCGACGGCATCGTCGTCCCTGCTGGCGCGCATCACAATGTGATTTGCACAGGTCATGAGGCGCTCAAGCTCTACACGATCTACGGCCCGCCGCATCACGAGGACCAACTGGTTCAAAAGACGAAGACCGAGGCTGATTCCTCTGACGAGGTATTCTCCGGAGAAGGCACTGAGCAGACGGCAGAGGTCGTCCGGGTCTCGGCCCAAACGTGATGCGCGAAGCATACAGGTCACGTCCGCAAAGCACCTCAGACGCCACGACACCCCAAAACCCGCCAATCAAAGGAAATCAATATGTCACCTGATAGCAAGACCAGCACCAAAGCCACCGCAGAAAACGATCTCGAGGCAGTAAGCCATCAATTGGCCGCCCTGCGTGAGGATATGTCTCGTCTCGCTGAGACTGTCAGCGCGATCGCGGGACGACGTGGAAGCCGCATGGTAGCAGACATCGCGGAAGGCTTTGACGAGGCGAAACATTATGCAGAAAGCAAGGGCCGCTCCGCAGAGGCACAATTGGAGGAGTCTGTAGCAGCACACCCTTTTATGACAATTGGCCTGGCCGTAGGTGCAGGATTTCTGGCCGGCGCCCTGTCGCGGCGATGATGGGCGTTTTTGATGGCATCGCGCACAGCATCGGCCGTGAGGTCCGAAGGGACGTCGGAAAATTGCTGGTACCGGTGCTGGTGGCTCTGATCGGAGGCTTGATAGGAACCACAGGTGCGGCGTTCCTGACGGCTTGGGCGTACCTCACGCTTAGCGTGAAATTGGGACATGGTCCGGCGGCGCTTTTAATTGGCCTCGCATTAACGGTTTTGGCTGCGGTCCTTCTGGGCCTAGCCAGACATCGCCTTACGAAAAAGATCGCCGCAGACCCGCCGGTTTCCCAACAGGTGGCCCCAACAACCGGCGAAGCCGATTTTGCCGCCGAGGTTGCCTTCACGGCAGCGTTCGTCCTTGCCCGATACCTTGGCGAGGGCAGTCGCGACTGACATCTGTCGGGTTGATCCAGATCAGCGCGCATGGCTGCAAACTGTGCGACCTGTTGTGCAATCATTCATTTGCAGGAGATCCATTATGGTTTTTGATTTCAGCGATAAGACAGCCATCGTCACCGGTGCTGCGTCGGGCATTGGTGCCGCAATTGCGCAGGATCTGGCACGCTACGGGGCCAAGGTTGTTCTGGCGGATATGGACGAGGCGGGGATGTCTGCCGTCGCCGAACAGATCAAAGAATCCGGTGGAGAGGCCTTCATCCAAAAGACCGACACAAGCGTTGCATCTGAAGTGGAGGCCCTTGTGGCGTTCGCAGTAGCGCAGACGGGTAAATTGCATCTGCTTGTCAATAACGCCGGTATCGGGGGCCCCGCGCTCCCGGTTGGCGAATACCCTCTGGATGGGTGGCAACAGGTCATCGACGTCAACCTGACCGGTGTGTTTTATGGCATGCGCTTTAGCCTTCCCGAAATGGTCAAGGCGGGTGGCGGTTCAATCGTCAATATGGCGTCTATCCTCGGGTCGGTCGGTTTTGCGACGGCAGGAGCGTATGTCGCTGCGAAACATGGGGTTGTCGGCCTGACAAAGGCTGCAGCCATCGAATACGCAAAGGCCGGGGTCCGGGTAAACGCGGTCGGACCGGGCTTCATCGCGACACCGCTTCTGGAAAAGAACCTCGATGAAGAGGCGCTCGATGGCATCGCCGCCTTGCACCCGGTTGGACGGCTTGGCGAGGCTGCGGAGGTGTCGGCGCTGACCTGTTTCTTGCTCTCGGATCAAGCTTCTTTCATCACCGGAAGTTACCATCTGGTCGACGGCGGCTATACCGCGCAGTAGGCACCCGCTGCGGGCGCCTAGCCTGTCACGACCCCATCGCCCACAACGATCTGTCGCCGACAGAAACCCGCAATCTTTTCGTCATGGGTTGAAATCAGGAAAGTCGTGCCTTCCTCGCGGTTGATCTGGTCGATCAGGTCCATGACCTGCATAGCCGAGGCGCGGTCGAGGTTGCCGGTCGGCTCATCCGCCAGCACCAGTTCCGGACTGTTCATCAAGGCACGGGCAACAGCGACTCGTTGCTTTTGCCCGCCCGAAAGGTTGGCCGAGGGGAATTCGATGCGGTCGGCCAGCCCCATGCGTGTCAGCAGATCGCGGCCACGCGCGCGCGCGGCAGGCGTCTCGCGCCCCTCACGCACGGCGGTGGGGAAGATCACATTTTCCAGCGCAGTGAAATCCGGCAGAAGGTTGTGGAACTGGAAAACAAAGCCGATGTGGGCATTGCGAAAGTCGGTCAAAGCTTTGTCGTCGGCTGTGATCATGTCTTGGCCGAGCATCACGTAACTGCCGGACGTGGGTTTCATCAATGTTCCGAGGATCGTGAGAAGCGTGCTTTTGCCTGAACCTGACGGACCCAGAAGCGCTGCCATTTCACCCACCTCAAGGCGCAGCGACAGCCCGCGCAGCACCCGTGTTGCGGCCTCGCTTGTGCCATATGTCTTGAACAGGTCGCGGACCTCGAGAAGCGCGCTCATTGGCCGATCGCCGTGACCGGATCGACCCGTGCGGCCGAACGTGCTGGCAGGATCGAGGCGAGGATCGCACCGATCACCGTGAGCGTAATGGCCAGACCGTAGGAGCCTTGCATAATGTCCATCGGCAGGGTGCCCGGCTCGAAGGCATCGCGCGAGGGGAAGGGCAGCAAGGAGAGGTATCCCAGCGCCGCGCCCATGATCCCGCCCATCAGCCCGATCAGCGCGCCCTGCATGACGAAGACGAAGATCACGAACCCGCGTCCTGCACCCATTGCCCGCATGATCCCGATCTCGGGACGACGACGGTAGGTCGACAACAACAAGGCTGACGCGACGCCGATCACGATAGTGATGAGTGCGAAAGTCTTCAGGAAGTACCCGGTCTGCGCCTGTGCGTTCAGCGCCTCCATTAATTGTTCTGCACCGTCGGTCCAGGGCACAGCGTCAAGGCCCGTCAGGGCCCGAATCCGAAGGGCTGTGGCGTCGGCAGCGTTGAGATCAAACAGTTTGATTTCGATCCGCGTGACACCTTGCGGCATAGAAAACAATGTCCGTGCGGTCGAAAGACTAACAAAGCCGCTTGCGCCGTCCATCCCCCCATTGCCGGTCTCGAAGATGCCGCTCAGGGTCAGCGTTGCCGTGACGCCATTCGAACTTTGGAGTCGCAGGGTCTGACCGACCGACAGCGCAAGATCGTCGGCCAAGTCGCCCCCAAGAACAATCAGCCCCGAGCCGAGCCGCACATCGCCCGCAACCATGTAACCGTCAAGGTCGATAATCGCGGATTCGCGCCCTGGCGCGACCCCGGTCACGCTGACCTGAGAGACCTGCGCGCCGCGCATGAGAAACCCGGCTCCCGTGATCTGCGGTGAGACGGCGCGCACGCCCGGAACGGCCTCGATCAGCGGCAACCACGTGGCGGCTTCGGCCAGACTCGCCGTGCGCGTGCGGCCCCGTTCGGCGACAACGAGCACATGGCCTTCGGGCGAGATCAGCAAGGCCGGGTCGGCAGTTTCCGCTTCTATGGTGATGTGTGAAATGTCACCTACGGTGCGCGAGAGGATGAATTCGGCCAGCCCCCCGATCAACGCCGACATGAAAATGAAGATGAACACGCCAACTGCGACACCAGTAACCAAAAGCGCGGTCTGGGCTTTGTTGGCCGTGAGGTAACGGGTCGCAATCTTGAGCGCGTAGAACATCAGGGCCCGTCCACGGCGACCGGCTGACCGTCCGAGATGCCTGTTGCATCGACGATCACGGCGTTGCCTTCATCCAGCCCTGCCGTTGCAATCAGTCGGGCTGCAGGCCATTGGACGACCGTCACGGGCTGCAACTGCGCCACGCCATCCGCCACCACAAAAACCGCATCGCCGTTCACCAAGGCGCTGCGCGGCACAGTCAGCGCCGCATCGCGCTGGTCCACAATGATATTCGTCGTAACGGTCAGGCCGACCGGTGCCACAACCGGCGCATCAAAGCTGATCTTGATGGCAAGCCCACCGGTTGCTTCATCTACGCGGCTTGACACGAAGCTGACGTGTCCTTGCTGCGTTCCGGTATTGCCGGCCAGTTGCAGCACGGCAGGCTGGCCCATGGCGATCTGTGTTGCATAGGCCTCGTCCACATCGGCCTCGACCAGTATCTCGCTCAGATCGGCGAGGGTGAGCAGGCGGTGGGTGGGGCCAATGATCTGCCCCTTTTCGGCGTCCAGTTCAAGAACGGTTCCGGTGATGGGCGCGCGGATCGAGTAATCCTCCAGAACGATTTGAGCCTGATCCAGCGAGGCCGTAAGGCGGGCGACCTCCTGTGTTGTCGACTGAACGGCGTGGGCGTTCGCCTCCAGCTCTGATCTGGAAATATTGCTACCCAGTGCTACCGCACGCGCATAGATTTCTGTCGCCTGTTGCTGCGCCACGAGGGCGGCATCCAATGCGGCCATGGCCTGCCGGACAGTGGCATTCTGCGCGGCCGGATCGACCTGTGCCAGAATCTGGTTTTCCTTCACAACGTCGCCCTCTGCAACGGGAAGCCCCGCCAGGTTGCCAGACACAGCGGATCTTACGTCGACGGAACGCACCGCCGCGATCCGGCCGTTGACGGCAAGAACACGCGTAACCGGGGCGAGGGCCGCGATCTCAACTGTGACCGCTGCTGGCCGTGCCATCCAGAACTGGTACCAGACCAAGCCAGCGAGTGTCAGGCCCAGCAGCCCGGCAGCGCCCCAAATCCAGAGTCGACGCTTTGTGGCAGGCTTGGGCACGACCGGGCGCAGAGCTGGAACATGCGTTTCGGATACAGGCTCGTCTCGCGATGGAGAACTCCCCTTTTGCCGAGTTTGTATGTCTTTTACCGCCTTCAAGGTTGCTCCTTCCCAAAGCTCATTGCGCACAGACGGAGTGAGGTCTCCCGTCGGACGATAACTTCAGTACGATACGGGATCATACTTTCCCCATCCTGACATAGATCAGTGACGAAGGCCGCTACGGCCGACGACATAAAGAAGGCCTATCGGAAACTGGTGCGGACAAGCCACCCCGATCTGAATAGCGACCTTGGCTGGCGGGCTTGGCACCCTGCCAAAAGAACTCTAGGCTCGGATCATGGCAGAACTGGAAAAAGTCTCGAGCGAGATTTGAACCGGACCTAGGGGCAGGACCCATTGATTTGAGCGACGCCGCGTGATTCACCGTCCGGAAACGGAGCGGTGACAGGTCTGGTCCTTTCTGGCCGAGCGATGCGCCCATGGCGCGTCATGGACCCTTTCTTCCGAAGACCCGCGGCAAACCACACGTCGACGACAGGCGTTTTCGTTCCCGGCCGACTTCGGGCGGCTCAGGAAGTCGGCTTTCGAGGCGATGATCCTGCTGCCGTAGCGGATGTTCCACATGCTGTTGATCCATTTGGTGAAGTGGATGCGACCATGGAAGAGGAGTTTCATGCCCTTTTCGCAACGCTCGGCGACCGTCTTGCCCAGATGGCGCTTGAGCGTCTTGAGCGTGGCGGCCTTGCTGCGACGCGGCGGTTTGCCACCCTCGCACATATAGATTATGTGGAGATCGATGAGATCGCGCGAGAGGTGCTCAGGCGGCAGACGGACGTGCGTGTAGGCGCCAACCCCTGATCCACCCGGGTCTCCGCTTGGCGGGCCCAACGATGGGCGTCGTCGCGGCGGAGGAACGTCTCGCTCGCGTAGCGGCCCTTTCGTCTGATCTGAACCCGGTAGGCACCGGAGGGGAGTTTGGTGATGGAGGCCATTTTCGTGTGCGCTGTGTGTGCAATGAGTCGTCGTAGAGGGGCAAATTCGGGGATATTGGGGCGTATTCCTGCGTAGCAGCATCCGTCGCTAACAGTTTGAAGATACACAAAAAATGCAAATAAATCAACACGCTAGATTGTCTACTGCCCCTATGATGGATTGGACGGACCGCCATTGCCGGTTTTTCCATCGTCTGATGTCGCGGCATACGTTGCTTTATACGGAAATGGTGACAGCACCGGCTGTGGTGCATGGCGACAAAGAACGCTTGTTGGGGTTTGATGCGCGCGAGCAGCCTGTCGCACTTCAGCTGGGCGGGTCTGATCCGGCGCAGTTGGCGCAGGCGGCGCGGATTGCCGAAGACTTTGGCTATGCCGAGATCAACCTCAATTGCGGTTGCCCGTCTGACCGTGTGCAATCGGGCAGTTTTGGCGCCGTCCTGATGGAAAACCCCGCTTTGGTGGCCGAATGCGTCGCGGCGATGATCGCGGCTGTGCGCGTTCCTGTGACTGTCAAGTGCCGGATCGGCGTGGATGATCAGGATCCGGCCGTGGTGCTGCCCGACTTTCTGGCGCAGGTTTCGGCGGCGGGGGTGCACCGGTTTTCGGTGCATGCGCGCAAAGCATGGTTGCAAGGGCTGAGCCCCAAAGAGAACCGTGATATTCCCCCTCTGAACTACGATTTAGTGATGGAAATGAAGGGCTTGTTTCCCCATCTTCATCTCAGCGTCAATGGTGGTATTGCCACATTGGATGACGCTGTGGACTTCCTTGATCGCGGGTTGGACGGCGTAATGATCGGGCGTGCGGCCTATCATACACCTGCAGATATCCTGTTAGAGGCGGATGCACGTATCTTTAATGATCCGACAGGGCGCACCGCCGAAGAGGTTGTGCATCTGATGTTGCCCTATATTGCGGATCACCTTGCAAAGGGCGGCCGTTTGGGGCAGGTCACGCGCCATATGTTGGGGCTGTTTCAGGGCCGCCCCGGCGCGCGGGGTTGGCGCAGGCACTTGTCCGAGAACGCCCATGTCGACGGGGCAGGGCCGGATGTTGTCTTGGCCGCCCTCGATCATGTGACGCGGCTCGCGGCCTAAAGGAAAAATACATGGACGATATGATGCTGCTGGCCACAATGGCGGGCCTTCTTTTGGTGCTGGGTGCGGTTGCCGGCGTGTTGGCGGGCCTCTTCGGTGTGGGGGGAGGTATCATCCTTGTACCTGCATTCTTCTATGTCTTTGGCCAACTTGGCTATGACAGCCCCGAACTGATGCAGATCTGTCTGGGCACTTCATTGGCGACAATCATTGTGACCTCGCTGCGCTCGGTTGCGGCACACCATAAAAAGGGTGCCGTTGACTGGGCAATTTTGAAGGGCTGGGGGGCTGGTATTGCAATCGGTGCCGTTGTCGGCGTGCTTGTGGCGACATCGCTGCGCTCGGGGACGTTGCAAGCGATTTTTGGTGTGCTGGGCGTTATTGTGGGTGCCTATATCACTTTTGGACGCGAGCGCTGGCGTCTGGGGACACAAATGCCCGGTGGGGTCTTGCGGGCGCTCATTTCTCCGGTGATCGGGTTTTTGTCGGTCCTTGTCGGTATTGGTGGAGGCTCTTTCGGTGTGCCGACGATGACCCTCTTCAAC
This sequence comes from Yoonia sp., assembly GCF_036007805.1. Classification (GTDB taxonomy): domain Bacteria; phylum Pseudomonadota; class Alphaproteobacteria; order Rhodobacterales; family Rhodobacteraceae; genus Yoonia. The sequence goes on along the minus strand of NZ_DASYOK010000159.1, from coordinate 30,595 downwards.
GTGCCAATTCACCGCGCTGTGGCGACGGCTGCGGGGTTCGGTGTCATCATCGCAGTCCCTTCGGTGATTGGTTTTCTCTTGGTCGATATCGCTGTGGTGCCGCCCTTTACCATCGGAGCGGTGAACTTTCTTGCCTTCGGTCTGGTGGTGACGATGACCCTGATTACGGCACCATGGGGGGCTGCATTGGCGCACCGGATGGATGCCAAACCACTCAAGCGTATCTTTGGGGTCTTTCTGATCCTCGTCGCGCTGAATATGTTGCGTAAAGCGCTGGGATGGTAGGGCCGGACGGATTTCGCGTATTTCCGCAGGACCCTACGGTGGCGCGGTGGGTCGCGGCGGCAAAATCTGCGGCAGTTGAGGTGCTTGCAAATGGTGGAGAACGGCGCCACGGCAACACATGGTTTGTCGGGGTTGATGCCTTGCCCAATGCCCCTGACGGGAGCATCGGTGGCGTGCCTCTGGCCGGTGCTTGGCAGGCCCACATAAAGCCACCGCCCTCGTGGCACCGCGCGCAGCTTTCTGTTGTTTTTCGGGGCTATCCGCAACAGGACCCCGGCGAAAGTGATGCCGCACATCGGTTCCGGCGGGATCGTGATGCCGCGCATGTGGATGGGCTTTTGCCCGAAGGGCCGCAAAAGCGGCGGCATTTGCGTGAACCACACGGCTTTATTCTGGGACTGCCGCTTGATGAGGTGCGTGCCAGCCCGCTGGTGGTCTGGCGCGGCAGCCATGACATCATGCGTGCGGCGTTCCGTCAGGCTTTTGCAGGCCTACCACCTGCACAGTGGGGCGATGTGGATGTCACCGAAGTATATCAGGCCGCGCGCCGCGAGGCTTTTGCGTGCTTTGACAGGGTCGAGGTTATGGCCGCACCCGGTCAGGCGGTCCTGCTGGATCGCCATATTCTGCACGGTGTCGCACCTTGGGCGCAGGATGCAGATGGTCAGATGCGCATGGTGGCCTATTTTCGTCCGCAGATCAGCATAGAAGACTGGCTCTAGGCCTTGAGCCGGTTGAAATCCTTAAGCGATTTACCGGGTTCGTCGACAAAGAGGCTTGGCAGAATGCGCTGGCTGGTGATCTGGTCGACACGGATTTCATCAAATTGCGCAGTGGTTTCACACCAGACGACGCAGGTCCAAAGGCGGCCCCAGTAATCAAGCTGCAGTGGCCGCACGATGCGCTTTTTGTTGTCCATGACAAGTTCCAGTTTCTGCCGCGTCCGCATGGCCTGACGCAGGATCGGCAGGTGCTGAAAGCCGCGCGCGGCATCAGCAAAGGGATAAATTGCAAAGCCATAGCCGCTGGGCGCCCGCGTACGGTCTTCCGGCATCACGGCATCAATCTTGCCCGAAAGGGCGCGGGCAGCCGATGATAGCTCGGGATCGTTGCTTTGGATCACGGCGTTTAGGCCCAGATGCAGGGCCTCGACCTCGGTCATGGTCAGGTTCAGCGGGGGCAGGGTGATGGCGGCGGTCACGCGGTAGCCGATCCCGCGTTCGCCCTCAATCGGCACGCCGGACGCGGCAAGCGTTTCCATGTCGCGGTAAATCGTACGCAGCGACACATCGGCTGCTTGCGCAAGATCACTGGCGCGGTGCAGTGTTCCGTCCCGCATGATTTGGACAAGACGCATAAGACGGTCGGCGCGGCGCATGTTTTTCCTTTCGATTCGGAATAGTTTTGTCAATTTCCTGGCAACTGACAAGTTTTTGTCAAAACTTGGAAAAAACCCATGAAAAAAAGGCCCTTCAAGCCGCCAAAATTGCCAGTTCCCGCTTCCCTTGTCGCGCATCCGGCCCTATTTGTCCTAAACAGAGAACGAAATGACGCAGGGCGCGCCCGCGCTATAGGAGAAGAGACATGCTTAACAATATCGGCCTTCCCGGCCTTCTTTTGATCGCTGTTGTGGTTCTGGTTCTGTTCGGCCGCGGCAAGATTTCCAGCCTGATGGGTGAAGTCGGCAAAGGTATCACAGCATTCAAGAAGGGTGTTGATGATGGCAAGAAAGAAATCGAAGACGGTATGGCCGATGCCAAAGACGTGACTCCGACAGAAGAAAAAGACAAAGTCTGATCGCTTTGCCGCATAATAAGGACTGCGTCTGATGTTTGGTCTTGGCTGGAGCGAATTGCTTGTTGTCGGCATTGTCGCCCTGATTGTGATTGGCCCCAAGGATTTGCCGGGCTTGTTCCGCACGATCGGGCAATTCACCGGTAAGGCCCGTATGATGGCGCGCGAGTTTTCGCGCGCGATGGAGCAGGCCGCCGATGATTCAGGCGTCAAGGATATCTCCAAGACACTGAATGCGGCAGCCAACCCCAAGAAATTCGGCGTCGACAAGATCAAGGAAGCGACCGGTGTCACCGAGACACCTTTGTCGCCCGAACGTCAGGCCGCAAAAGAGAAAATGAGCAAGGCGATGGGTGATGCAGCCCTTGCCCGCCAGGCGCGTGAGGCCGAAGAGGCCGCCGCAAAGGCCAAGGCCGCGGCTGAGCCCCCCAAACCCGAGACGCCCGCACCAGAGGCCAAGACATGAGCGCCCAAGACGAGATCGAAGACAGCGCAGCGCCGCTGCTGGAACACCTGACCGAGCTGCGCTCGCGGCTGATCTATTCCGTCATGGCTTTCCTTGTGGGCATGATCATCTGTTTCTCTTTTGGCGGTGCCCTTTTGGATTTCTTGCTGGAGCCGATTGAGCGCACCATGCGGTCCTTGGGTAACCCCAATCCCGTCATGCAGTATACGGCACCGCAAGAGTACTTCTTTACCTTAATCCGTATCTCGGTCGTTGGCGGGCTGGCGCTGTCCTTTCCGGTGATCGCCTATCAGCTCTGGCGTTTTGTGGCGCCGGGCCTTTACCGCAATGAAAAGAACGCCTTTTTGCCGTTCATCATCGCCTCGCCTGTGCTGTTCCTAATCGGGGCGGCCTTTGCGCATTACATCGTCGTCCCACTTGCGATGGCGTTTTTCCTTGGCTTTGCAGATTTGCCCTCTTTCGTGCAGGCCATCGCGGCAGAGGCCGTCCCTAACCCCGGAACCGCCCTTCTGCCGGGGGCAGGTGGTGGGCTGGCACTGCCGAGCGTGGCACCTGATCTGTCGGAAGGCGGTGTCGATATCGTTTTTAACGGCAAGGTGAACGAAACGCTCGATATCACGCTGAAAATGATCGTGGCCTTTGGTGTCTGTTTCCAGCTGCCGGTGCTGTTGACCCTGATGGGATCTGCCGGATTGGCCAGTTCGCGCGGCCTGCGCGGGACGCGCAAATACGCTGTTGTCGGCATCTTGATTGTGGCCGCACTCGTCACCCCGCCGGATGTCACCACGCAACTGATCCTGTTTGTTGTCGTCTTTGGCCTGTATGAGATCTCGATCCATCTGGTCGCCGCCGTCGAGCGCAAGAAAGACCGCGCCGCGCGTGCCGAAGGTATCATCGGTGAAAACGAGAGCCTCTTTGACATCGACGAGGATGATTTGTCGGATGGCGAAGCTGCGGCTGATGAGGGTACCAAAGGGTGAGCAAGAAAGCCCTGAAACGGATCGCTGCCGCGCTCGAGCGGATCAGCCCGGCTCCCATCGGGACCCCTGATTTCAGTGCGGCATCGGCCTTTGTCTGGCACCCTGATCCTGATCGCCTTGTCCCTGTGGCGCGGGTGAACCGTGTCAGTGTCGAACTGCTGGTTGGGGTTGATCGTTCGCGCGATACGCTGATGGCCAATACGGTGCAGTTTGCCGCCGGATTGCCCGCGAACAATGCCCTCTTGTGGGGCGCGCGCGGAATGGGAAAATCAAGCCTTGTCAAGGCGATACATGGCGCTGTGAATACGGATTATGCAGGCTTGAAAATTGTCGAAGTCCAGCGCGAGGATCTGCCAAGCATTGGCCGTTGCCTGAACCTGCTGCGCGGCGCGCCCGAGCGGTTTATCATGTTTTGCGATGATCTGTCGTTCGGGCATGATGATGCACATTACAAATCGCTCAAGGCTGTTCTGGATGGCGGGATCGAGGGGCGGCCTGACAATGTCGTGCTCTATGCGACGTCGAACCGGCGGCATCTGATGCCACGCGATATGATCGAGAACGAACGCTCATCCGCGATTTCGCCGTCCGAAGCGGTGGAAGAGAAGGTATCGCTGTCTGATCGCTTTGGCCTGTGGCTCGGGTTCCATCCCTGTGATCAGGATGAATATCTTGCGATGATCCGCGGCTATTGCGATGCCTATGGCGTGGCGATTGATGATGCGACACTGCGGTCCGAGGCCATCGAATGGCAGGCAACGCGCGGTAGCCGGTCGGGCAGGGTGGCTTGGCAGTATTTTACTGATCTTGCCGGGAGGCGCGGCGTGAGCCTTTCGTAAGGTGGATCATGATCCACCTTACGTGGATCGGCCCTTATCGCACAAAATCATTCGGATCGAGGCTTTGCAGGCCACGCCGCACTTCAAAGTGCAAGAAGCTCGGGTTTGCGGCCCGCACTTTGCCGATGACCTGACCGCGTGACACGCTATCGTCTTTGCTGACGGTCAATCCTTCCATTTGCGTATAGACTGTCAGCAGACCGTCACTATGTTTGATCACAACAATCGCGCCACCACTGGTGTCTGTGGTCACAGCGGCAACGGTGCCCGAACCGGCCGCCCTGACGTCCGCGCCTGCTGATGCGCCAATATCAATGCCTTCATTTGTGCCGGGTGCGTAATCGCGGATGATCGAACCTTGGATTGGCATGATAAAGCGCGCGTCGCTGCTTGCGGGCTGCGCTGTTGTCGTGCCCAAGTCAGGCGTCGCGGGAACGACGGCTGCGGCCACAGGGGCGGCAGGCGTTTCACTTGGCAGTGGCAGCGCTGCACTCGGTGGAACCGGTGTCGCCGTACCAACGCCCGGGGCTGTCACAGCAGCAGAGGCCGCCGCCGGTGCCGGCGCGCTGCCGCCCTGCGGGATCAACAGATACTGGCCTTCACGGATTGTGAATTCCGTGTTCAGCCCGTTCCATTCAGCGATATTGGTCACGGGAACATTGTAGAGCCGCGAGATCGAGAAGACTGTCTCACCGCGCTGGACCTGATGCCGGATTGGCTCTGTGCCGCGCACGACGGGTGCTGCCGGCGCTGCGGCGGCAGGGGCAATCGGCGTCGCAGTGACAGCCCCGGCGCCAGCCGCATCAGCGCGGTCAAGCGCGGTTGTTGCCACGGCGGTCACGTCAAACGGTTGGATCGGTCCGGTGCCGATGGCGCCCGATGCAGGCGAAGGCTCGGTCACGCGTGAGGGCAGGGCGATGATTTCATCGCGGCGCAGGATCACGTCAGGCCCGATGCCGTTGTATTCCGCAAGTTCAGTGGCATCAAGGCCCAGCCGGATCGCAATGCCGCGAATAGTGTCATCGCGGCGCGCAACAACCACCTGATAATTGGGGTAGGAAATTACTCCGCGATCATCGGGGCGTGGCCTGTCGGGCAGGTTTTGCACCGCTGCGGATGTATCAAATCCGTTTCCGATATCACGCAGGTCGGGGTCAAAGCCTTCACATGCCGCGAGTGCTGCCAATGTCATGCCTGTCAATGCTATGCGTCTTACAGGGAAATTCCTGTTCGCCATCCTACCGCTCCTTTGCCAAGTCGCCCCTTATCTATGGGATCGTACTATATTTTGGGGTAGTTTACTCTTGTCCAAGCCCTTCTAGCAAGGGCACAAAGCGGACAGCGCGCAATTCATCGTATTCAAGGCCGGTTTCTGTGCGCGTCACACGGATCAGGCTTTGTACCGCATCGGATTGGCCGACAGGCAAAACCATGATCCCTCCGACCCGTAACTGGGCCAAGAGAGGGCCCGGCGGGTCCTCTGCTGCCGCAGTGAGCAGGATGCGGTCAAAGGGGGCCTGTTCGGCAAACCCGTGGCTGCCGTCGGCGGTGAAAGCCGTGATGTTGGTGATATCATTGGCTTCAAACACCGCGCGCGCGGCCTGCACCAGACGGCGATAGCGGTCCACGGTGTAAACGCGTCGCGCAAGCTTGCTGAGGATCGCGGCCTGATACCCTGATCCTGTGCCAATTTCGAGCACCTTGTCGCGCGGGGTGATCTGCAAGGCCTGCGTCATCAATCCCACAACCGAAGGCTGGCTGATGGTCTGCCCGCAGGCAATGGGCAACGGCATATCGTCATAGGCACGATCCGCGAAAGTGCCCTTCACGTAATCGGCGCGGTCGACCTGTTCCATCGCTGTCAGCACCCGCGTGTCCGTCACGCCCTTGCTGCGCAAGGCGTAAAGGAACTGCATCTTGGTGGCCGCATCGAATGTCACTTGAGCACGTCTTTCAGGGTCTCAACCATTGTATAGTCGGTCAGGTCCACCCGCATCGGCGTGATCGAGACATAGCCGTCAAGGTTGGCTGCGGCATCCGTTCCGGGGCCTGTCGGCTCATGCTGGGGGCCGCCACGGACCCACAGGAACTTGCGCCCTGTGGGCGAGGTCTGCGCTTCCGCGCGGAAACGTGTGTTGAGCCGGAACCCTTGGGTCGTGGCCGCCATGCCTTTGACTTGCTTGGCGGGTATAGGGGGGAAATTCACGTTGTAGAAAACCTGATAATCCGCATCGTCCCAAAGCGTGTCGTTCATAAGCTTTCGCACAACTTCTGCTCCATGCGCCGCTGCGGCCTCAAATGGATTTTCCAGATTGGTATTCTCTGGTCCGTAGAATTGCGACAATGCGATTGAGCGCACACCTTGCAGCGCTCCTTCGATGCACGCACCGATCGTGCCGGAATAAAGCGTATTTTCAGCGGCATTATTGCCCCGATTGACGCCCGAGAGGATCAGATCAGGCGCTTGATCCTTCAGCACATCATGGATCCCTGCAAGCACACAGTCCGCAGGCGAGCCTTCTGCCGCAAAGCGCCGGGGTTCGAGTTCCGTGATCATTGTGGGGTGCGTGTAGCTGATACAGTGGCCGACACCCGATTGCTCAAAGGCAGGGGCCACGGTCCAGACTTCGCCTGTTGGTCCTGCGATCTCATGGGCGATCTCGGTCAGAACCCGCAGGCCGGGCGCGTTGATGCCGTCGTCATTGGTGATGAGAATGCGCATGCCGCCGCCTTTTTACTGTCGCCACGTTCCTAAGCCGTGACGCGGTGGGCGGCAAGCGCGGAACGCGCCAAGAAGGCGTGTTCAGGCCAGACCGTAGACATGCGGTCACGGTTTAGGCAGTGGAACCCTCAAGGATCGCAGGCAAAAGCCGTGTGGCCTCGTCTGCGGGGCTGGCCAATGCGTTGCGGTCTTCACCGGGATAGAAGCGCGCGCGGGTGGCGGTTGGCATGGGCGCAGGTGTCAGGATGGTCACCTGAGGGCCGGTCTTGGCGGTTTCGGCGGCCCAACTGCGTGCAAGGGCAATCTGAGCGGCTTTTGTTGCGCCATAAGCCCCAAAGAACTGATCGCCGCCACGTGGATCATCGAAAAAGACGGCTTTGCCTGTTTGCCCCAAGAGCGGGCTGACATAAGCGATCAGCCGCGATGTGGCCTCGATATTGACGGTCATGGATTTCGCCAGATCCTTTGGGCCGATATGGCCCGCAGGGGCCAAGGGGGCCGCATGAATTGCCGTATGCAGCCAAAGATCAAGGCTCCCCCAGCGATCAAAGATGCCACGGCAAAGCTGCTGCATGGCTTCATCAACTGTGATATCCATGGGCGCCAGCGTCGCTTGTCCGCCAGCCGCCTGAATGGCGTCGTCAAGCTCTTCCAGCGCGCCGACGGTTTTGCCGACGGCGATGATGTGATGGGTGGGGGCAAGGGCCTTAGCCAAGGCTGCCCCAAGGCCGCGCGATGCGCCGGTGATGAGTGCTGTTTTTGTCATGGCGCGGTCATGTGCCGAACTGCGCCCGAGGTCAAGCATTAGCTGTGCGGCAACCCCAAGGATTGGGTCCGGCCCCAGCGATCTGTGAGCAGAACCTGCGCATCACCAATCGCCGTGATCTGCACGCCAAAGGCGCTATCACCAACCTGCACCCGCGCGATCTCGCCACGCGAAGACCGTAGCAAGGCGGCAATCCCGTCATGCGCGTCCATCAGGCCGATCACCGACAATTCACGCAAATCAAGCGTGTCGGGCAGTGTTGCCTTTTGCCCGGGAAGGCGGGAGGTCGTTGTCTCGTCTGCCATGCGTCACTGCTTTAGCGTTAAGAATTTCTGACGCCGCCATGCCAGAACAGGACCGGAAGGAAAAGGGGCTGGTATGACGCACCGCAAATCTCTGCGCATTTTGCGCGGCTATACGCGCATTGCCGTGGCGGGAGTCATTCTGCGGCTGTCTTGGCCTCGAAACCCTGCTCGATCATATCAGAGGGGGCGACAGGGTATTCGCCCGAGAAACAGGCATCACAATAGGCCGGTGCCTTGGGATCACGCCCTTCCGCTTCGCCCACCGCACGGTAAAGCCCGTCGAGTGAAATGAATTTGAGGCTGTCCACACCCAGATGCGTGCGCATTTCGTCCTCGGACATGGTGGCTGCCAGCAGCTTTTCGCGCTGCGGCGTGTCCACACCGTAAAAGCATGGCCAAGCGGTGGGAGGGGAAGCAATCCGGAAATGCACCTCGGCGGCCCCCGCATCAAGGATCATTTCCTTGATCTTGCGGCTGGTGGTGCCGCGCACAACGCTGTCATCCACCAGGATCACCCGCTTGCCTTTGATCAGGGCGCGGTTGACGTTGAGTTTCAGACGCACACCCATGTTGCGGATGCTCTCGGTCGGTTCGATAAACGTGCGGCCCATATACTGGTTGCGGATGATGCCCATCGCATAGGGAATACCCGATTGCAGCGAATACCCGATTGCTGCGGGTGTGCCGCTGTCAGGGACGGGGCAGACCAGATCCGCCTCGACGGGCGCTTCTTTGGCCAATTCGCGGCCGATGTTCTCGCGTGTCTCATACACCGAGCGCCCGCCCTGAATGCTGTCAGGACGGCTGAAATACACGTGCTCGAAGATGCAGAACCGTGACCGCGCGGGGCGGAAAGGGTAGTGGCTGGACACACCTTTTTCGGTGATCACGACCATCTCGCCCGGTTTGATTTCGCGTACGAACTCGGCCCCGATGATATCTAGCGCACAGGTTTCCGATGACAGCGCCCAGCCTTCACCGATCTTGCCCAGCACCAGCGGGCGCACGCCCAGCGGGTCGCGGCAGCCGATCAGCTTGGTGCGGGTCATCGCCACGATGGAAAATGCGCCTTCGACTTTGCGCAGCGCCTCTTCCATTCGGTCAGGGATCGTGCGGCCCATGGACCGCGCCATTAGGTGGATGATGCATTCACTGTCGGACGAGCTTTGAAAGATTGACCCGCGTTCGATCAATTCGCGCCGCAGGGACAGCGCATTGGTGATGTTGCCGTTATGGGCAATCGCCGCGCCACCCATGGAAAATTCGCCAAAAAACGGCTGCACATCGCGCATCGCGGTCTGGCCTTTGGAACCTGCCGTCGAATAACGCACATGGCCAATCCCTATCGTGCCGGGCAGGGTTTCCATCATGGATGCCGAGGTAAAGTTATCGCGCACCAGTCCCATGCGGCGCTGTTGGTTGAACCCGGTTTCTGGCGCATGCGTGACAATGCCGCCCGCTTCCTGGCCCCGATGTTGCAGGGCGTGAAGGCCCAGAGCGACAAAGTTGGATGCGTCAGTGACACCCACGACACCAAAGACGCCGCATTCCTCGCGTAGCTTGTCATCGTCGAAAGGATGGGTGGGGGGCATCTGTGTGGACAAGAGGTCAGCTCCGAATCCGAGAAGGGGCAGTTTTCCCTGTCTTAGTGGGTCCGGGCCCGCGTGTCACGGAACGATCATCGCTCCGGCGCCAAAAACATGGTGCCAGCGTCGTGGTCGTGCATCATGTGAACGGGCGGGTGTGCGATCAGCTGGCGCTTGAAACGGTCACGCCTACCGAAAAGACAGACATATTGAATTCGGCGACAAGCCGCATAGATCAAAACGATGACAATGCTGACTGTTTTATTCTTTACCCTCCCTGCTGTGGTGTTTCTCACCGTCTTGGTCGTCGTCTATTTCAAGATACGCCCTGATCGCCCAGCGCGGTTTGATGAAGATATCAACCAGGCGGCGCGGCAGGCGTGGCAAGTGGGGCGTGAAGATGTACAGGTCCGCCCGACCGACCTTGATGATCGGTAAGCCTTTCGAAACCCTCTAACGAAAAGGCCACCGACAGTGCGGTGGCCCTTCAGACGTATTTGGTTCCTACGCCTTACTCGGTAGGAACAGTTGGCTCAACTGGTGCATCTGGGGCACCACAGGTTCCGACCAGTTGCTGGTACTGTTCGGTAATCCAGCCCAAGGCCTGCTCGGGGTTTTGCTGTTCGATCTGGCCCGTCAGTTGGGCAAAGGCCTGAGCCGAGCGGCTGTCGTCAATCGCGGCGAACTGCTGGGTGGCGAAGATGGTGTCGTAGACAAAGAACGCGACCGCAACCAACAGGATGCCGCGCAGGACGCCAAAGAAGAAGCCAAGGCCCTGATCGATACCGCCCAAGGCAGACCGCTGAACCACGCTGGAAAAGAGCGGTGTGAAGATGGACACGACGACCAGTGCCACAGCAAACACGGCTGCAAACGCGGCGATGATGGCAAGTTCGCAGCTGTCGCCGATGAAATCGCCCAAGATCGGGACCTGGCGGATAAGCGGTTCAACCTGATCGGCAAAGATGAAGGCAACGATGGTTGCACCGATCCACCCGACAATCGCCATCGCTTCGCGGACGAAACCCCGACTGTAAGCCAAGACGCCAGACACCAAAATAATGATTGCGACGCCTGCGTCGACAAGTGTGAAACCTTCCATGGTCCGTCTCCTGCGATTGGCGCTATCTTGCGCCAAATACCTCTTCTACAAATCCAGCCAAGTCTGTCGCATTGCGCAGGCTTATGCCGTCCACGCGGGGCTGCTTGGCCTGTTGTGGTATTATCGCAGTTGTAAAACCAAGTTTTTGTGCTTCTTTCAATCTATTTTCAGTTTGCACCACAGGACGGAGCGCGCCGGACAAACTGATCTCGCCAAAAATAACGGCTTCCGAGGGGAGGGCGGCGTCTTCGCGCGCAGACACGAGGGCGGCGGCAACAGCAAGGTCTGCGCCGGGCTCCGAGATGCGCAAACCCCCTGCTACATTGAGATAAACGTCCAATCCGGTGAAAGGGACACCGCAGCGCGATTCGAGCACCGCAAGGATCATGGCAAGCCGTCCGCCGTCCCATCCGACGACGGAACGGCGGGGTTGGCTGTGTGGCGAAGGTGCCACAAGTGCCTGGATCTCGCACAGCATGGGGCGGGTCCCTTCAATGCCGGCAAAGACGACCGAGCCGGGGGCTGGTGTGCCACGTTCGGACAGGAACAGTGCCGAAGGATTCTTCACTTCTGCCAGGCCTTTGCCGGTCATTTCAAAGACCCCGATCTCGTCAGCGGGGCCGAAACGGTTCTTGACAGACCGTAGGATACGGAACTGATGTCCACGTTCACCTTCGAAATAGAGCACCGTATCGACCATATGCTCGACAACCCGGGGGCCCGCGATGGTGCCGTCTTTCGTGACATGCCCCACCATGACCACGGCCATCCCGTTGCGTTTCGCAAAAGTCGTCAACTCATGCGCGGATGAACGCACCTGGCTGACGCTGCCCGGTGCGCTATCGACGTTGTCGGCCCACATCGTCTGGATGGAATCGATGATCGCGAGGTCAGGTTTTTCGGCCTCAAGCGTCGTCAGGATATCGCGCAGGTTCGTTTCCGAGGCGAGCATGACAGGGCTTTTCTCTAGTCCCAGACGACGGGCGCGCATCTGCACTTGCGCGTTTGATTCTTCGCCGGAAAGATATATGACTTTCAACCCGTTACGGGCAAACCTTGCAGCAGCCTGTAAAAGAAGCGTTGACTTTCCGATGCCGGGGTCACCTCCGACAAGCAGGGCCGAGGCCTTGACCAAGCCACCGCCCAGAACGCGGTCTAATTCTCCGACGCCCGCTTGGGTGCGGGGCGGCTCTTTTTCCTGTGTCTCCAAATCGGTGAGTGCGATTGTCTTGCCGCGGATTGCGCCCAGTGACTTGCCTTTGGGGCCGCTGGACAGGGCCTTGGATTCACTGATTGTGTTCCACGCCTGACAGGCATCGCATTGCCCCGACCATTTGCGAAAGGACGCGCCACATTCAGAGCAGGAAAAGGTAAGATCTTTGGCCATGTTCACCTTTTGGACCAAAAGGTGAACCTTGGCAATGATGCTTAGGCTTGCGCCTTGCCCTGCGGTGTGAGTGCCGAGATGATGATTGAAGCCAGAATACAGGCCGTAAACAGGTAAAGGCCCCAACCGGTCTCGATTTTGCCTATGCCGACGCCTTTGAACAGCACGATGTAGAGTGCAATCAGGAACACATCTGCCATCGCCAGTTTCCCGATCCATGACAGTACAGGCAGCGTCTTGTCTTTCAACAGGTCGAAATGCACCAGCGCGATGCCGATCGTCTTGAGGTAGGGTGCGAACATTGCAAATGCCGTCACCAGCAGCGCCAAGACGACATCACTGTCCCATAGCGCCTGCATCCCCGAAATGACACTGATCTCGCTGAGGCCGAAAACGGGCAAGAGCCCTGCGCGCATCAGTGGTGCAAACCATGCAATGGGAAAGAGCACAAGCAGGGCAAGGTTCGCGAAGCGCAAGACGTTCAGCATGATAAATCCTAGAAATGACTAGGGGTTAAGTAATGAAGCTCGTGCTATGAAACAAGTTTATTTGCCAAAAGTCTTGCGATTGTAGCGCGCACCGAGCTGTGTGAGCACCTCATACCCGATGGTATTTGCCGCGCGTGCCAGATCATCCACGGTCTGCTGCGGGCCGATCAGGGTCAGCTTGCTGGGTGTCTCTGGCAGGTCGGTGACGTCGATCGTCAACAGGTCCATCGACACCCGTCCAACCAGCGGGCAGGCGGTGTCGCCATGATAAAGGGTGGCCTTGTCGGACAGGATCCGCGCGATGCCGTCCGCATACCCACCCGATACGGTCGCAATCCGTGAAGGGCGGGTCGCCTGCCATGCATTGGCGTACCCCACGACCTCACCCTCGGCCACGTCGCGCACCTGCACGACGGGCAAATCCAGTTCGATCACCGGCGTTGCCTGCTCAAAGGGCAGGCCGCCATAAAGCCCGATCCCGGGGCGTGTCAGATCGAAATGATAGTCAGGTCCAAGCAAAATCCCGCCTGTCGCCGCCAAAGAGCGGGGCGCGGTGATCCCGTCGGTCATCTTCTTGAACTGGTCGAGCTGATAGGGGTTCATCGGGTGGTCTGGTTCATCCGCGCAGGCCAGATGCGACATCACCAGACGCGGGTTTTGCGACAGCGCCACTTCGGCCACCGCCGCCCATTCCTGCATCTCCATACCCAGACGGTTCATGCCGGTATCAAGCTGGATTCCGAAAGGATGGCCGGGCAGGGTTTCAAAGTGCAGGGTCAGTTGTTCGACGGAATTCAGCATCGGCGTCAGGCCCAGATCGCGGATCAGCGCCGTATCGCCTTTCATGTGGCCCGAAAAGACACAGATTTCCGGCTTTGGCCCTAGCTCCTCGCGGATCGGCAGGGCTTCCTCGGCGACGGCCACAAAGAACTGGCGCACGCCTTCCTTGAAAAGCGCCTTTGCGACATTCCCTGACCCAAGTCCATAGCCATTGGCTTTGACCACTGCACCGGTTTTGCAATTTGTCATTGCATCCAGTGCGCGCCAATTGGCAACGACAGCGTCAAGGTCAATAATCAGGCGTCCAGTACTCATGGCGACCTTTTGTCAGGGGCGTACGCGTGGGGCAAGTGTTTTGCGAACGCAGACCTGTTATCCTGGGCAGTCGCCCAACCCGTTCAGCGCATCCACCATTTTCTGCGCACGTTCCAGCGGCATGGCTTGTGTGATCGCAAAGCCGTTTTCGATGGGGGCCTGCACGGTGATATTATCAAACGATTGTCCGCAGACCGAGAAGGTGACGGATTGATTGACATGGGTGCGGGTGAACAGCGCGAAGGCCGCAGTTGCCTCTTCATTCATCGCGATGGCCACTTGCGCGGTTCCGTCGGTTTCTCCCGATAGCCCGGCGCGCAGGTCAGGCTGGAACAGCCGCAGATCACCCAGAAATCCGGTGAAGCGCACCAGATAGTCTTGCGACGTTTGCGCCGCAGCGGGCGGTGCCAACAGGGCCAATATAAATACAAGCCGTTTGATAATGCGTTCCTTTCTAGAACTGCCGGTCGTCCCCTTGTTGCCAAGGTTTGACCAAATTGCCGAACCGCGTGAACTCTGCGGTAAACGAAAGCTCGACCGTGCCAATCGGGCCGTGCCGTTGTTTGCCCACAATAACCTCGGCTTTGCCGTGAAGGCTCGACATTTTTTCCTGCCAAGCCGCGATTGCTTCCATATTGTGGTCTTCAGGTTTCTCACGCTCGACATAGTATTCACCACGGTAAACGAACATAACAACATCCGCATCCTGCTCGATAGAGCCGGATTCGCGCAAGTCCGAAAGCTGTGGGCGTTTATCTTCACGGCTTTCAACCTGACGTGAGAGCTGGGACAGGGCGATGACCGGAATATTCAATTCCTTGGCGATGGCTTTAAGACCCATCGAGATTTCACCAATTTCCTGAACGCGGTTGTCAGACGTGCCGCGCACCAGCTGCAAATAGTCCACGATCAACAGGTCAAGCCCATGTGTCCGCTTGAGCCGCCGCGCACGTGCCGCCAGTTGCGAAATCGGGATCGCAGCAGTGTCGTCGATATAGAGCGGGCAGGATTCGAGCTCTTTGGCGGCATCAACGAAACGGCGGAATTCGCCCTCAGTCATGTCACCTTGCCGGATTTTATGTGACGATATCTCGGAGGCTTCCGCCAGAATGCGCCCTGCAAGCTGTTCTGCGCTCATCTCGAGCGAGAAGAACCCGACGACGCCGCCATCAACCGCGCCTTCGCTGCCGTCTTGCAACTGGCCTTTGCGGTAGGCTTTGGCCACGTTGTAGGCAATGTTGGTCGCAAGCGAGGTTTTCCCCATCGAAGGGCGACCGGCAAGGATCAGAAGGTCGGATTTATGCAGGCCGCCCAGTTTCTTGTCCATATCCACAAGACCGGTCGAAATCCCTGCCAGCCCGCCATCGCGTTGATAGGCGGTATTGGCGACATTCACGGCCTCGGTGACGGCGGCAAGGAAGGACTGAAAGCCCTTTTCCGAAACGCCCTGTTCGGCCAGCGAATAAAGTGCCTGTTCGGCCTCGACAATCTGTTCGCGCGGTTCGTGGTCGACATCGACCTTGGCGGCCTTGTCGGTAATATCGCGGCCCAGTTTGATCAGTTCACGCCGTGTCGCCAGATCATAGATCATCTGCGCATAGTCGCGCGCGGCAAAGGCAGAAATCGCAGCCCCTGCGAGGCGCGCAAGATAGGGCGGGCCGCCCAGTTCCTTCAGGCCTTCGTCGTCTTCCATGAACGCCTTGAGCGTCACGGGGCTTGCCAGCATGTTGCGGCCAATGCGCGTGGCGGCGGTTTCAAAGATGCGCGCATGGACGGGATCGTAGAAATGCTTGGGTCCAATGATTGACGCCACACGGTCAAACACATCGTTGTTGGTCAGTATCGCACCCAGAAGCTGCTGTTCGGCCTCAATGGAATGCGGCATTAAGTCAGCGTCGGCTTCTTGGACGCCGGACGCATTAAAAGTTGTGATCTCGTTCATTGCTGCTCACCTGTTCCCGAGGGCGTCCTAGCAGTTCAGCCCTGCGCTACGCCAGCCAAATAGCTGTGGAAAGACTCGGATAACTTTCCAAGAGCATCGCGGATTATGCCGATTCGATCAACATGTAGCGCCAGTGCTATCACCGCCGTCAGGATATGCGCTGATCCATGCCAATTTTATACACAGCTGTGGAAAAGAAAATCAGGCAGGCGTCCATCCGGCCGGATCATTCAGATAGGCCTCGACCGCAGTGAGCGTCGCCTCGTCATAAGCGCCGCGCGCTTTGGCCTCTGCCAAGACATCCCACCATGTGCACAGCGAAATCAATTGCACGCCGTGGTCGGCCAGCGTTTGTTCCACACCTTCGAAGATCCCGTAGTAGAAGATCACGGCCGTTGCCGAACAGGTTGCACCTGTCTCGCGGATCGCATCAACGAAGGAAAGCTTCGAGCCGCCATCTGTGGTCAGGTCCTCAACCAGGATCACCCGCTGCCCTTCGGTCATCACGCCTTCAATACGGGCGTTGCGACCGTAACCTTTCGGCTTCTTGCGCACATAGGTCATCGGCAGGGCCAGCCGTTCCGCCACCAACGCACCAAAAGGAATACCTGCCGTTTCGCCGCCTGCGACGTTGTCAAAGGCCTCGAACCCGGCTTCGCGCATGATCGACACAGCCATGAAGTCCATCAGCGTGGACCGGATACGCGGAAAGGAAATCAGCTTGCGGCAATCCACATACGTCGGGGCTTTTTTGCCCGAGGCATGGGTGAACGGCTCGGACGCATTGAAGTCAATCGCGCCGATTTCAAGCAACATTCCGGCGGTCAGGCGGGCGATCTCTTCTTTGGCGGGAAAAGAGGTGGGGATCATCGGGTGGCCTTTCTATTCTTCGACACGCCAGTGCAGGTCAAATCCGGGGTCGAATACGGTGACAGGCCCGTCCTCGGTGTTGATATGGGCAGGATAGCTGACGGGATCACCCTTGGTCATGGTGATCCTGTCTTCGTTCGGTTTCAGGCCATAAAAACGCGGGCCATTAAGTGAGGCGAAATCTTCCAGCTTGGTGATTTTACCGGCTACATCAAAGACTTCGGCCAGACAGGACATGGTGTTTGGCGCGGTAAAGATACCCGCACATCCGCAAGACTGTAGTTTCAGCGCGTCGGTATGGGGGGCACTGTCGGTGCCAAGAAAGAACCGTTTGTCGCCCGATACGGCGGCCTGCACCAATGCCACACGGTGCGCTTCGCGTTTTGCGACGGGCAGGCAATAGAAATGCGGTTTGATCCCGCCCGCCAGAATGTGGTTGCGGTTGATGATCAAGTGATGTGTCGTGATTGTCGCGGCAAGGTTTTTGCTGCTGTCGCGCACATAGTCGACGGCGTCTTGGGTGGTGACATGTTCCATCACGACCTTCAGATCGGGTACCTTCTTGCGAAGCGGTTTCAGGATTTTGTCAATAAACGTCGCTTCGCGGTCAAAGATATCAATCTCGTGATCTGTCACCTCGCCATGCACACACAGCGGCATCCCGATCTCGGCCATCACCTCAAGCACAGGGCGCACTTTTTCAAAATCGCGCACGCCGGAAGCCGAGTTTGTCGTCGCCCCTGCGGGATAGAGTTTCACCGCCGTCGCAATCCCTGCGGCATGTGCCGCGCGCACATCTTCGGGGTCGGTCGCTTCTGTCAAATACAGCGTCATCAGCGGGGTGAACGTGTCGCCCTCGGGGATGGCAGCAAGGATACGGTCGCGATAGGCGGCGGCATCAGCGCTGGTGACAACCGGGGGCACCAGGTTGGGCATGATGATCGCGCGCGCGAAATGCCGTGTGGTTTCGGGCAAAACGGCCCGCAGCATGGCACCGTCACGCAGGTGCAAGTGCCAATCATCAGGGCGGCGGATGGTGAGGCGGGTCAGGTTTCTATCTGGCATGTTTTCCGATTACACCGTTGCGCCGCAGGACGCCATAGTCCTTTCGCGCGCGAGGCGCTTTCGTGAATGCCCTTGCACAGCTTGCGGCAATTCATGATATTTCCGGTCAAGACACTGGATCAATGGAGAGACACGATGCTTGGATTTCTGATTGCGGCAGCCGCCGGGTTTCTGACACCACAGATCGAGGGCCCTGTCGCTGGTCCGATCGTCAAAACGCTTGAGGGCTATTTTGTGGTAACACCCGCGGAAAAGCGTCTGGTTGCCTTCATGGTGGCGTTGCTTGGCGCGGCAATTGTTGCCGCTGCTTTTGATAGCGGATCAGTCTTCGGGATTATCATCGGTGCAATCTTGGGTTATTTCGGGTCACGCATCTTTAATGTGCTAAAAAAGGTCATCGAAGGCCGCCGAGACACCAACTAGTTTTCCGACATGCGTTTGCTGCATTGCAGCAATGCAGCATTATCTGTTTTCATGGCCAATGGTGTGTCTATCTAGCGGGTAAATCAAATGATCCCGATAGGACAGCCATTATGGCCAGACAGACAACTTCCCAGGCGGCTCCGCTGCCTTTTCTTTCTTTCTTTGGCGCCATTGCAAGCGGTGTCTCACGGCTTTTGGCCGCGCAAAACCGGTCCTCTCAGGTGCTCCGCCTGCAAAAGCTCAGTGACGACGAATTGGCCGATATCGGTCTGAGCCGTGACGCAATTGTGCGGCACGTCTATCGCGATACCTACTATGTGTGAATGTCTTCGGCTGGCGTGAGTTCTTCGCGCTTGTCGATGAAGAACGCTTTGTGGCCTCGCCGGATCATGTATTCACACACGATCAGTCCCAAACGGGGATGACCCGTCACCACCAAACGGCGCACGAGCGCACGCACATAGCTCGGATCATAGCGCCGCGCGCGCAACAGCCGCGTGAAACGACGACGATCAAGCATATCGTCCATGGCCAATTTGATGATCACATCATGGATACCCATGCGGTCGAACGCCTGATCCAGATCATCTCCAAGCAGGGGGCAGGGCAGGGCGATCACTTGTGGCCGGCGGAAGAGTGCTGCATGGCAGGCATCAAGCCGCTGGATCGGGTCATAGGCGATAAAGACCTTGTCCGCGGCATCAATCATCTCGGGGGCATAGCCGTAGCGGTCGCTGAAACTCTTTCTGCGCACGTGTTTGTAACGCGGGTCCCATCCGGCCAGTTCCGCATCAAGTGTCGCCTGGGGGCGCAGCGCGATGACCGTCGCACCAGGTGCGGTCACCGAATAAGCGGCCGCTGCGTATGAAGCACCACCGCCGCCACCATGAAAGATGATCTTTTCGAATTGGTCGAAAAAGCCTTCATCGACCAGCCGGTCAAAGAATTCATAAACATGGTGATCGCGAAACCAGCTTTCCTTGAATGAAAACAGCGACAGCAGTGACCAGCCTTCGTGGCGGGTATAGGCAAAGCCACGTGGTTCCGCATCGAGGTTATTCTCGCGGACCAGTTGTATGTTCTCAAAGGTGACCAAGAGCTTGTTGCCGGCTTCGAGAAAGCCCGCGCAATGCTCGCGTCCAAGCTGCTCGAAGAAGCCGTGATCTTCGCAAAAATCGTCGATCCGACCCAGCCAATCGTTGGCGCTCAGGTCCGTCAGACTGATATCGATGGCCAGCTGCCCGTCATTCATACTCATTACCCCGGGGGCGGAAACACACCCGCCCCTGTCACATGAGTATATACAAATCGGGCCGTGAAATAAGCAATAAAGACTGGTTTAATGTTGCGCTGCTGGCCTAAAAGAAGGCCTGTAGCCCCGTTTGTGCACGGCCAAGGATCAATGCGTGCACATCATGCGTCCCTTCGTAGGTATTCACCGTTTCGAGGTTCACCATGTGACGCATGATTTGGAAATCTTCGCTGATTCCATTCCCGCCATGCATGTCCCGCGAGGCCCGCGCGACATCCAGTGCCTTGCCGCAGTTGTTGCGCTTCATCATGCTAATCATTTCCGGAGCGGCTTTGCCTGCTTCCATTAGGCGGCCCAGTTGCAGTGCGGATTGCAGCCCCAGCGTGATCTCCGTTTGCATGTCTGCCAGCTTCTTTTGGAAAAGCTGGGTCTGTGCCAGCGGCTTGCCGAATTGCTTGCGGTCCAGCCCGTATTGGCGCGCAGCATGCCAGCACGCTTCGGCCGCGCCCATCACGCCCCATGCAATGCCATAGCGCGCGCGGTTCAGACAGCCGAACGGCCCTTTCAGACCTTGGACGCCCGGCAGCAGGGCATCTTCACCCACGGTGACGTTATCCATGACGATTTCACCGGTCACAGAGGCGCGCAGGCTGAGCTTGCCGCCGATTTTCGGGGCCGACAGACCTTTCATGCCTTTTTCCAGCACAAAGCCTCGGATCTTGCCGCCATGTGCCTCGGATTTGGCCCAGACCACAAAGACATCCGCGATAGGT
Organism: Yoonia sp.; assembly: GCF_036007805.1. Taxonomy (GTDB): domain Bacteria; phylum Pseudomonadota; class Alphaproteobacteria; order Rhodobacterales; family Rhodobacteraceae; genus Yoonia. The sequence continues at coordinate 10,455 of NZ_DASYOK010000159.1, read as the reverse complement.
GCGTTGCTGATCCACATCTTTGACCCGCTGATCACATAGCCATCAGCGGTTTTTTTCGCAGTAGTTTTCATCCCGGCAGGATCGCTGCCCGCGTCGGGTTCTGTCAGGCCGAAACAGCCGATCAGCGTGCCCGCCGCGAGCCCGGGCAGGTATTTCTGGCGCTGTTCCTCGCTGCCGTATGCGTGGATCGGATACATCACGAGCGAGGATTGCACCGACATCATCGACCGATAACCGCTGTCCACACGCTCAACCTCGCGCGCGACAAGGCCGTAGGTGACATAGCCAGCACCGAGGCCGCCGTATTCTTCGGGGATCGTCAGGCCGAGCAAGCCTGCGGCACCCATTTCTGCAAAGATATCAGGATCTACGGTCGCATCGCGGTAGGCGGCGGTGACGCGCGGTTGTAGTGTATTTTGCGCAAATTCATGGGCCGCATCGCGCAACATGCGCTCGTCCTCGGTCAACTGGTCTTCAAGGCGCAGCGGATCGGCCCAGTCGAATGGTCCAAGGTCAGGACCGAAACCTGTGGCTTTGATTGGCGTGGAATCGTTCATTGTCTTTGCTCCCAACTTGTTGCGCGCAGGGTAGGACGTCTGCGGGTCAGGGGCAATGGACGGCTTGACGCGGCGGTGCGGGGATGCAGTTGTATAACGCGGGAGGATCACTGAATGGCATTTGCAGATATTGACGAGGTGCAGGCTGCACTGGCCGCAGAGAACTATGTTTGCGGGCGGGCCCTTGCGACGGTGGTGTTTCTCAGCCTCAAACTGGGCCGTCCGCTGTTTCTGGAAGGTGAGGCAGGGACTGGCAAGACCGAGATTGCCAAGGTAATTGCGCAGGCTTTGGGCCGCCGTTTGATCCGGCTGCAATGCTATGAGGGGTTGGATGCGTCGTCGGCGGTTTATGAATGGAATTTCGCCGAACAGATGATCGCGATCCGCACCGCCGAGGCCGCAGGCGGGACCGACCGCGATATGCTGAAATCCGAACTTTTCACCGAAGACTATCTGATTGAACGACCGCTTTTACAGGCCATGCGCCCGCAACCGGGTGGCGCGCCGGTGCTCTTGATTGACGAAATCGACCGGACCGATGCCCCGTTTGAAGCGTTCCTGCTTGAGGCGCTGAGCGATTTTCAGGTTACGATTCCCGAACTCGGCACTGTGACCGCACCGGAACCGCCCATCGTGATCCTGACCTCGAACCGGACCCGCGAAGTCCATGATGCGCTCAAGCGACGATGCCTGTACCACTGGGTCGATTACCCCGATTTTGACCGTGAAATCGAAATTCTCCATGCCCGCGCACCCGAGGCCTCCGAGGCCCTGTCGCGTGAAATCGTGGCCTTTGTGCAGCGGTTGCGCGAGGAGGATCTGTTCAAGAAACCCGGTGTGGCCGAAACAATCGACTGGGCCAAGTGCCTGCTGGCTCTGGATGTGATTGACCTGTCACCGGCCACCATTGCCGATACATTGGGGGCGATCCTGAAGTATCAGGACGATATCCAGAGGCTACAGGGGTCCGAGGCCAAACGCATCCTTGATGCCGCCAAGGCCGATCTGGAAAAGGCCTGATGGTCCAATACCCCGCACTGACCCTGCCGGATGATCCCAAACTGGCGCAGAACATCACGCATTTCGCGCGTGCCCTGCGCCGTGCGGGGCTTTCGATTGGTACAGGGCGGGTGATTGATGCGATCAATGCGGTCGCGGCGGTGGGGTTTACGCAAAAGGCGGATTTCTTTTGGACGTTGCATGCCTGTTTTGTCAGCAAACCCGAAGAGCATCTGATCTTTGCCCAGCTTTTCCGGCTTTACTGGCGGGATCCCGAGTATCTTGAACACATGATGTCTTTCCTGCGCCCGATGGTGCGCGGTACACAGGAGGAACGCGCAGCGGCCCCTGCAGAGAAGCGCGCGGCGGAGGCGCTCTTGGACGGGGAAGACCGCCCGTTGCCACCGCAATCTGATAACGATGATGAGATTGAAATTGACATTGATGCGACGCAGACCGCATCGGCAGAGGAACGGCTGCGGACACTGGATTTCGAATTGATGAGCAATGCGGAAATGAACGCGGCAAAGGCGGTTCTGGCAACGCTGTCGCTGCCTGTGCCGCCGGTGCTCAGCCGCCGGACCGTGCGGTTGGCGGGGGTGCTCCCAGACTGGCGGGGCACGATGCGCAGCGCCATGCGCAAAGGTGGCGAAGTCACTGATTTTGCAACGAAACGACGCAAGCTGCGGTATCCGAATCTTGTTGTGCTGTGCGATATCTCCGGTTCAATGTCGCAATATTCGCGCGCAGTCTTGCAGTTTGTTCATGCGGTGTCGAACCGGCAGGGGCAGGGGTGGGCGCAGGTCCATGCATTTACCTTTGGCACCCGTCTTACCAATATCACCCGCCACCTGCGCAGGCGTGATGTGGACGCGGCTCTTGCCGCAGCGGGGGCCGAGGCGCAGGATTGGCAAGGCGGCACGCGGATCGGGGCCTGTTTGCATGACTTCAATCGCGACTGGTCGCGCCGTGTCGTAGGGCAGGGCGCGGTTGTATTGCTGATCACCGACGGGCTTGATCGTGACGCGGGCCATGATCTGGGCCGTGAAATGGAGCGGCTGCGCCTTTCGTCACGCCAGTTGATCTGGTTGAACCCATTGCTGCGCTGGGACGGGTTTGCGCCCAAGGCGAGGGGGATCATGCAGATGCTGCCGCATTGTTCGAGTTTTCGCGCAGGCCACAATATCGCGTCGCTGGCAGGCTTGGCAGAGGCGCTGTCTCGTCCTGATGATACTGGCGAAAAAGCGCGCCTGCTGGCGCGATTGTGATGCGGGCAGTGTTGAGCTGTGATAAAGCAGGCAACACGCGAACGGGGATATGGCTACCATGACAGATGACATCAATGACCTGCCGAAACTGGCGCTTGAATGGTACCGCGCAGGCCGTGGTGTGGCGATCGCGACAGTCGTGCAGACCTGGGGGTCCGCACCGCGTCCTGTGGGCAGCCAGTTGGTGATTGATGCCGATGGCGCAATGGAGGGGTCCGTGTCGGGGGGCTGTGTCGAAGGGGCCGTGATTACCGAGGCCATTGACGCCATTGCCGACGGCGAACAGCGCTTGCTGAGCTTTGGCGTGAGCGATGACGAGGCTTTTGCCGTCGGTTTGGCCTGTGGTGGCGAGATCAAGGTGCTGATTGAACCCGTGGGCCCTGTGATGCCGGTTGATATTCTTGAACGGTTGGCCGATGCCCGCGCGGAGGCCAGTGCTGTCGTCTATGTCACCGATATCATCGCAAGCCGCCCACGGTTGCAGGCGGCGTGGACTTATCCTGACCGGCAGCGCACCGATACGTCAGGGATTGAGGAGGACGGACGCACCTTCGTGGCCGTGCATAACCCGCCTTTGCGTATGGTCATTGTCGGGGCTGTGCATATTGCCCAGCATCTGGTGCCAATGGCGCGGGCCTGTGGATACAGGCCGATCCTGATTGATCCGCGTCCGGCCTTTGGATCGCAGGCACGGTTTCCGGACGAAACCATCCTTGATGACTGGCCCGATGAGGCCCTGCGCGCGCTTAGGATTGATGCCCGCACGGCAGTCATTACACTTACCCACGATCCAAAATTGGACGATCCCGCGATTGTGACGGTGCTGGAATCCGAGGCCTTCTATCTGGGGTGCCTTGGATCGACGCGCACCCATGCCAAAAGGGTCGCACGCCTCAAGGAGGTGGGTTTCACCGATGAAGAGATCGGCCGCATTCATGCGCCGGTCGGGCTTGATCTTGGGGGGCGCCAGCCTGCCGAAATTGCTGTGAGCATCATGGCAGAGGTAACGCAGGCCTTGCGGAAAAAACCGTGAAATTCGGACCTGTCCCCACGCAAGAGGCGGCGGGTAGCGTGCTGGCGCATTCGGTGCCGGTGAAGACGGGGGCGCTGCGCAAAGGGCAGGTCCTCTCTGATGCGGATATCGCGGCATTGCTGGCGGCGGGACACGCGCAGGTGATCGTCGCGCGCTATGATCCCGGTGATCTGGATGAGAACACTGCAGCAGCCCAGCTTGCAGCAGCGATTGCAGGTGCGGGTCTGCACATCAGCAAGGCCGCGACGGGGCGCGTGAACCTCTTTGCCAAAGGCCCCGGGATTGTGCAGATCGACGCCGCGCGGATCGACGCCTGCAATGCCATCAATCCGATGGTCACGGTCGCCACAGTGCCACCGCTGCAACGGGTCGAGGAAGGGATGATGGTCGCGACCATCAAGATCATTTCTTATGCCGTCCCTGCCGGTGATGTCGCCGCCGCCTGCGCTGCTGGGCACGGGGCATTGACCCTCTTGCCACCCCGCGTAACGACGGCAAGTCTGATTGAAACCGAGATCGGTAAACAGCCCGCAACCAAAGGCAGGCGCGCACTGGCGTCACGTTTGTCACGGCTGGGCGTCACGCTGACCCCCCGCGTGATAGTGCCGCATGCGGAGCCGCCCTTGGCGGACGCCATCAAGGGGGCAGAGGGTGAGGTCGTCTTTATCCTCACCGCCTCGGCTACGTCGGACGCCGAAGATGTGGGGCCTGCGGCGCTACGGCTTGCTGGTGGCTACGTCACGCAATTCGGGATGCCTGTTGATCCGGGGAACCTGTTGTTCCTAGGGAATTATGGGAAAAAACCCGTTGTGGGTTTGCCGGGATGTGCGCGCTCACCGGCCTTGAACGGGGCTGATTGGGTGCTTGAGCGGGTGATCTGCGGCCTCAGCCCCACACCTGCCGATTTTGCCAAAATGGGCGTCGGGGGATTGCTCAAAGAAATCCCGTCCCGCCCGAAACCTCGTGCCAGTCTCTAGGCACAAATCCCCGTTACTTTGCAGGTGCAGCGGAAGTAGGGTGTTCTCAAGTGCCTTTTGCCGTGTTTAACTCACATCGAAGCATAAGCGTTTTTGGGAGGAAACAATGGCATCGGTAACTATGACCGTGAACGGGAAATCCGTGTCGGGTGAAGTGGAGGGGCGCACGTTGCTGTCGGATTTCCTGCGCAACGACCTGCATCTTACAGGCACGCATGTGGGGTGTGACACCTCGCAATGTGGTGCTTGTGTGATCCATGTGAATGGCGCGGCAGTGAAAGCCTGCACGATGTTTGCGGTCGAGGCGGATGGTACTGATGTGGCGACCATCGAAGGGCAAGCCAATGCAGATGGATCGCTTAATGTGATCCAGCAGGCGTTTCAGGATCATCATGGTTTGCAATGTGGGTTCTGCACACCCGGGATGGTGATGTCGGCGGCGGCATTGCTGAAGGAAAACCCGACGCCCACGGAACGTGAAGTCCGTGAATATCTGGAAGGCAATATCTGCCGCTGCACCGGATACCACAACATCGTCAAAGCGATCATGGCTGCATCCGGTCAGGATGTGTCGGCTATCGCCGCCGAGTAAGCAAATTTTCGAGGAAAATTTGGGACCAATTTTTCGTTGAAAAATTGTGGTTCCGACAGGGAGGAATGAGAATGCCAAAAGATGGCGGAATTGGTGCCAGCACAACGCGCCGCGAGGACGTGCGCTTTCTGACTGGGAAGGGAAAATATACCGCAGACATCAATGTCTTCGGGCAGGCGGCGGCGATTTTTGTCCGCTCGACCGTGGCGAATGGTGTGATCAAATCTATCGATACATCGGCGGCAGAGAGCATGCCCGGTGTGCTGGCGGTCTTTACCGGCGAGGATTTCGTTGATGTGGGCGGCAACCCCGCAGGCTGGCTGATCAACAGCCGCGATGGCGAGCCGATGAAAGAACCCAAGCGTCCTGTGCTGGCCCATGGCAAGGTACGCCACGTGGGGGATGCCTATGCCGCCGTGATTGCCGAGACAGAACAACAGGCGCGTGATGCCGCCGAAGAGATCATCGCCGATATCGAGGAACTTCCAGCGGTCATCAACATGGCCGACGCCTTGGCGGGTGATAACTATGTCCATGACGAGATTGGCACCAACCAGTGTTTCGACTGGGGCTGGATCGAGGACAACCGCGCCGCCACCGATGAGGCGATCAAGAACGCACCGCATGTGACCACGCTGGAGCTTGTGAACAACCGTCTGGTGCCCAACGCGATGGAGCCCCGGGCCTCGATCGGGACCTATGACGCGGCAGGCGATTCCTATTTGTTGCAAACGACCTCGCAGAACCCGCATCTGACGCGGCTGCTGATCTCCGCATTTGTGCTGGGCATTCCTGAAAACAAACTGACCGTGATTGCCCCTGATGTAGGTGGTGGTTTCGGCTCAAAAATCTACCACTACGGTGAAGAGGCACTGGTATTAGCGGCTTCGAAAAAGGTCGGACGCCCTGTGAAATGGGTGGCGGATCGCACCGAAAGCTTCCTGAGCGATGCACATGGGCGTGACCACGTGACCAAGATTGAACTGGCCTGCGAAAAAGATGGAACATTTATTGCTTTTCGCAGTGAAACGCTGGCGAACGTGGGGGCCTATCTGTCGAACTTCTCGACCGCGACGCCCACGTTCCTGCATGGCACATTGATGGCGGGTAACTACACCGTGCCAAACGTGTACGTGAACGTGAAAACTGTGTTCACTAACACGGCCCCCGTTGACGCCTATCGCGGCGCTGGGCGGCCCGAGGCGACCTATTCGATTGAACGTGTCATCGACATGGCGGCCCGCGAACTGGGGATGGACCCCGTGGAACTGCGGCGCAAGAACTTCATCAAGCGTGACCAGTTTCCTTTCACCAGTGCGGCCGGACTGGAGTACGACAGCGGCGACTACGATGCGCTGATGGACAAGATGGAGGCAATTGTAGATCGCAAAGCCTTTGAAGAGCGCCGCAAGGCGAGCGAGGCGAAAGGCAAGCTGCGCGGTCTGGGCATCAATGCCTATGTCGAAGCCTGCGGTATTGCGCCCTCGAACCTCGTCGGTGTGCTGGGAAGCCGTGTCGGTCTTTATGATGCAGCGACCGTGCGCGTGAACGCGACGGGCAACCTCAGTGTGATGGTTGGCGCGCATAGTCACGGGCAGGGCCATGAAACAGTGTTCCCGCAGATCGTGGCGGATATGTTGGGAATTGATCCGGCATCGGTTGATATCGTGCATGGTGATACTTCAAAGATCCCATTCGGGATGGGCACTTACGGATCCCGCAGCCTCGCGGTTTGCGGATCGGCCATGGTCCGTGCGACCGAAAAGATCATCGCCAAGGCCAAGAAGATCGCAGCGCATATGCTGGAAGCCTCTGCCGACGACGTGGATTTCGCGGAAGGGCAGTTCACGGTCAAAGGGACGGATAAATCCGTCAGCTTTGGTGAGGTGGCACTCAAGGCCTATATCCCGCACAACTATCCGCTCGAGGATATTGAGCCGGGGTTGGAGGAGACAGCCTTCTATGATCCGGCCAACTTTACCTATCCATCAGGCGCCTATGCCTGTGAGGTGGAGGTTGATCCGGAAACCGGCAAAGTCACGATTGAACGCTTTACCGCCTGTGATGATTTCGGCAACGTCATGAACCCGATGATCGTGAGCGGACAGGTGCATGGCGGTGTTGTCCAAGGGATCGGACAGGCCCTGCTGGAAAACACCACCTATGACGAAAACGGCCAGCTCTTGTCGGCAAGTTACATGGATTACGTCATGCCGCGTGCTGATGATCTGCCGTTTATCGCGGTCAGCCATGACGGTGGCACGCCCTGCACGCATAACCCTCTGGGGGCCAAAGGCTGTGGCGAAGGCGGTGCGATTGGATCGCCACCTACGGTCGTGAATGCGGTGATTGATGCGCTGCAATCGGGCGGCAAGAACGTGACCCATATCGACATGCCTTTGACGCCCGCGCGCGTCTGGGCCGCCATGAACAACGCATAAGGGAGAACGCTCATGTATGCTTTTGATATCGAACGGCCTTCCACAATTGCGGATGCAGTCAAGGCGCTGAAAAACGAGGACGCGCAGGCGCTGGGCGGGGGGCAGACCCTCATCCCCACGCTGAAACAGCGCCTGGCGATGCCTTCAGCATTGATCAGTCTGACGGGCATTGGCGAGATGAAAGGCGTCTGTCTGGCCGATGACGGTGCGGTTTGCATCGGCGGTGCGACCAACCACGCCACCGTGGCGAAAGAAGCGGCCGCGCATTATCCGGGTTTGGCGGGGCTTGCAGCAAATATCGGTGATCCGGCGGTACGCAACCGTGGCACGATCGGCGGATCGCTGGCCAATAACGACCCGTCCGCGTGTTATCCGGCAGCGGCATTGGGATCCGGTGCCACGATCATCACCAATACGCGCGAGATTGCGGCGGATGACTATTTTCAGGGGATGTTCGAGACCGCCCTTGAGGATGGCGAAGTGATCACCGAAGTGCGCTTTCCGGTACCCGAAAAAGCGCACTACCAGAAATTTGTGCAGCCCGCGTCGCGGTTTGCCTTGGTGGGGGTCTTTGTGGCGAAATACGCGGATGGCGTCCGTGTGGCCGTGACAGGGGCCTCTGAAAACGGGGTCTTCCGCTGGAGTGAAGCAGAAGCCGCATTGTCGGCGGACTTCTCTGCCGCGGCGCTCGACGGGCTGACCGTGCCCGCTGATGGGATGATCGCCGATTTGCACGGCTCGCCGGACTATCGCGCACATCTGATCAAAGTCATGACAGGGCGGGCGGTTACCGCTGCCGCCTGAACCAAAAAAGCCCCCGCGGTTGCGGGGGCTTTTCATTCAAAACGTTTCAGCCTTACTTCGTCAGTGGTCCGATCAGCATGACCATCTGGCGACCTTCCATTTTCGGGAAGTTCTCGACCTTGCCGGTTTCTTTGGTGTCTTCGGCAACACGTTCGAGCAACTGACGGCCCAATTCCTGGTGCGCCATTTCACGGCCGCGGAACCGCAGGGTGATCTTTACCTTGTCGCCATTCTCAAGAAACTTGAAGACGTTGCGCATTTTCACTTGGTAGTCGTTGATATCCGTGTTCGGACGGAATTTGACTTCCTTGATCTCGATGATCTTCTGTTTCTTACGCGCCTCAGCTTCTTTTTTCTGAGTCTCGTATTTGAACTTGCCGTAGTCCATGATCTTGCAAACCGGCGGGTTGGCGTTTGGTGAAATTTCCACCAAGTCCAGGCCAGCTTCGTCGGCCATTTCCATTGCACGTGCGGGTGTGACAACGCCCACATTTTCGCCATCCGCCCCGATCAGGCGGATTTCATCCGATCTGATACGCTCGTTGATACGTGGGCCGGTTTCGCGTTGTGGTGGTGCGTTATGAGGTCTGCGTCCTATGGTCTTTATCCTTGCGTTGTTCCAAAAAGCTAAGGGGCAAACTAAACCTGTCGCTGGTTACCTTCAACCCGGAAAAGATGCGGTTTTCCGCCGATTTTTCCCCCGCAATTGCACTTTCCCATTCACTGCCCATCTGACATACCGCACAGCAAGGCCCAGTGGGGGCCAAATATTATAGTTTAGAAGGAGATGACCCATGCGTGCGATTATTATTCTCGTCGTTTTGGCTGTCGTTGGTTTTTTTGGATACCAATATGCAGCCCAAGGCCGGACACCGGGTGAGGCCGTTGGCGTCTTAACAGGGGCCACACAAGAAGCAGAACGCGCTGCTGCAGAAGCGCAAGCCGCCGCCGAGGCCGCCGCTGCAGAAGCCGCGGCATTGGCAGCCGAGCAAGCCGCTGCAGCTGAAGCTGCGGCAGAAGCCGAAGCCGCTGCTGCACAAGAAGCGGCCGAGACTGCTGCTGCGGAAGCAGAAGCACTTGCCGCTGAACAAGCTGCCGCTCTCGAAGCTGCTGCGCAGGCCGCGGCTGAAGAGGCCGCAGCCGCAGCACAAGCCGCGATCGATTCTGCCGCCGCAGCTGGCGATGAGGCAGCAGCGGCTGTTCAAGACGCGCTTGATAGCGCGACTGATGCGGCAACAGACGCCGTGAACGCGTTGAGCGGCACTACCGAGGAAGCCGTTGAAGCGACCGAAGGTGCCGCTGAAACAGCAACTGAAGAAGCCGTTGATGCGGTGACCGAGGACGCAGCGCCGGCAGAGGCAGAAGCGGCACCGGACGCCATGCTGTCTGAGGACGGCGAAGTGCTGACAGTCGAAGGCTTCAACTTCAATAGCGTGATGGAAATCGTGCAGAATTCCGAGCTGTCACAGATGCAAAAGACAGTGTTGACGACGTCGCTGGAAGGCGCACGGAACCAGCCGGAATTGCTGCAGCCTGTGCTTGAAAGCATCCGCGAAGCGCTTGGCATGTAAACCTGCCATAGCAACAAACAATGAAGGCCGCGTGATCACTCACGCGGCTTTTTTCTTTGTTTTGGTGGGGGGTTAGTCCAGAAATGCCTTTTCTACGACGTAATGCTGGGGGTTCGAGTTGGCCCCTTCGACCAGCCCGTATTCTTCCAGCATATCCTTGAGCTCAAGATTGAAGGCAAGGTTGCCGCAGATCATCGCGCGGTCGGTTTCAGG
>NZ_DASYOK010000158.1:0-1771 GCF_036007805.1 Yoonia sp. | reverse complement strand
TGGAGAGTGTGACGGCGCAGATTGCGGGTTTCACGGGTGCCTGGCCGGATTTGCCCGACGCCTTGCCTGCGGGGGCCGCGCGCAACGCGCTTGATTGCGCGTTCTGGGATCATGCGGCCAAGCGCGCGGGCAAACGTGTCTGGGACCTGTTGGGTGTGCCCGCACCAAACCCGGAAATCACCGCCTATACCCTTTCGCTCGACACGCCCGCGGCGATGGAACGGCAAGCCGTCAAACACGCGGCCCGCCCCTTACTCAAAATCAAGCTTGGCACGCCGGATGATATGGCGCGTCTTGAAGCGGTCCGCCGGGGGGCGCCGGATGCGGATATTATCGTTGACGCGAACGAGGGCTGGACCGCGGAGGTCTATGCCGATCTCGCGCCGCATCTGATCCGCCTTGGCGTGAAGATGGTGGAACAACCGTTGCCTGCAGGGGCGGATGACACGTTGGCCGAAATCGCACGCCCCTTGCCCGTTTGCGCCGATGAAAGCTGCCATGACCGTGCTAGCCTGCCTGCGTTGCGCGGCAAATACGATATGGTGAACATCAAGCTGGACAAAACCGGAGGCCTGACCGAGGCGCTGGCGTTGAAACGCCAGGCACTGGCCGAGGGCTATAAGGTGATGGTCGGCTGCATGGTCGGATCGTCACTTGCAATGGCGCCCGCTACGATCCTTGCGCAGGGTGTGGCATTCACCGACCTTGACGGGCCGCTGTTATTGGCCGAAGACCGTGATGAACCTTTGAAATTCGATCACTTGGGCGTGCACCCGCCCGCCACAGCACTTTGGGGATGACCATGCGGACAGTCTATGTCAACGGCGCGTATCTGCCGGAAAACGAAGCGAAAGTCTCGATCTTCGATCGCGGATTTCTGATGGCGGACGGGGTGTATGAAGTCACCTCTGTGCTGGACGGCAAGCTGATCGATTTCGCAGGCCATGCCAAGCGGCTTGAACGGTCACTGAACGAACTGGATATGCCGCACCCCGAGGTTCTGCCGGATCTTCTGGAGGTCCACCGCGAGTTGGTGCGCCTGAACGGCATTGAAGAGGGTATGATTTATCTGCAGATCACCCGTGGCGCCCCTGAAGACCGTGATTTTGTCTTCCCCGATCCGGAGACTACAAAGCCAACGGTGGTGCTGTTCACCCAGAACAAACCCGGTCTGGCCAATAGCCCTGTGGCGAAAAAGGGCATCAAGGTGATCTCGATCGAAGATCAGCGCTGGGCGCGCCGCGACATCAAAACCGTGCAACTGCTGTTCCCGTCGATGGGCAAGATGATGGCCAAGGCCGCCGGTGTGGATGATGCATGGATGGTCGAGGATGGTGCTGTAACCGAAGGTACTTCGAATAACGCCTATATCATCAAGAACAACACGATCATCACGCGGCATCTGGGCAATGAAATCCTGCACGGGATCACGCGCGCTGCCGTGCTGCGCTTTGCGCGTGAGGCACAGATGAAGGTCGAGGAACGCAGCTTTACGATTGCCGAAGCGCAGGACGCGGACGAGGCGTTTATCACATCCGCCAGCACCTTTGTGATGCCGGTGGTCGAGGTGGATGGTGTCGCGATTGGCGCCGGTACGCCGGGGCCTGTGGCGACGCGGTTGCGCGCGATCTATCTTGAGGAAAGCCGCAAGGCGGCTGTGTAGTTCGGGCTAGATCCGGACCGAAGGCACGCGGCGAGTCAAGAGAACTTGGCGACGAACCAGATCGTGAGGGTCACGATCGGCAAAAGGATAAGTCCGGATGTCATGAGG
>NZ_DASYOK010000157.1:0-4195 GCF_036007805.1 Yoonia sp. | reverse complement strand
AAGACATCCGCGAACCCGCAGGCCAACTATGACCGCGTCGAGGAATTCATCGCGCAGGATACGCCGATCATTCCAATCTACCACTATGCCGCAGTCGATATGTTTGCGGAGAACCTCGAAGGCTGGCCCTACGAGAATTTTGAACAGACATGGTACTCCAAGGATCTCTACAAGATCGCCGAGTAATCACTTGACGTGATGGACCGCGCCCCAACCTTACGGGGCGTGGTTTTCCCATTCTGTGAGGACCCCTGACATGCTGAGCTTCGTCTTCCGCCGCCTTGCTGTGGCAGTGCCAACCCTGTTGATATTGGTCATCCTGTCTTTTGTCCTGATGTACGCAGCGCCCGGTGGCCCGTTCAATTCCGAACGGCCGCTACCCCCCGAGGTGCTTGCCAATATCGAGGCAAAATACGGACTGGATCAGCCGTTCTGGAAGCAGATCGTTAACTACGTTTCCGGCGTTGTGACGTCATTCGATTTCGGGCCGTCCTTTCAATACAAAGACCGCAGCGTGAACGACGTGATCGCACAAGGCTTCCCGGTCACGCTGACCTACGGGTTCTGGTCCTTTGTCGTGGCCGTCACCGTGGGCGTGTCACTGGGGGTTGCCGCCGCAATCAAGCAAAACTCCTGGGTCGATTATTTCGCCGTCGGTGTCTCCATCGGCGCGCAGGTCCTGCCGAATTTCGTGATGGCCCCACTTTTGCTGCTCGTCTTCACACTCTGGCTGGGATGGTTGCCCGGCGGTGGCTGGAACGGCGGCCAGTGGCAATTCCTGATCATGCCCGTGATCGCACTCTCCACCTCTTACATGGCCTCGATTGCACGGATCACACGGTCCTCGATGCTTGAGGTGTTGAACACCAATTTCATCCGCACCGCCCGCGCCAAGGGCCTGCCGATGCGCCGCGTGATCTGGAAGCACGCGATGAAGCCCACAATGCTGCCGGTCCTGTCCTATCTGGGGCCAGCCTTCGTCGGCATGATCACCGGTTCTGTCATCATTGATGTGTTTTTTTCCACCGGCGGCATTGGGCAGTTCTTTGTGAACTCTGCCTTCAACCGCGATTATTCCGTCATCATGGGGATCACCATTCTGGTGGGCACCCTGACAATCCTGTTCAACCTTCTGGTCGATGTGCTCTACGCGTGGATTGACCCCAAGATCCGCTACTAGGGGGCTGCGTGATGTTACCCAACAGGGCAGCCGTCGAAGGCATCGCCGAAAACATGCATCTTGCCGAAGTCAAAGGCCGGTCCCTCTGGGCCGATGCGCGCACGCGGTTCTTACGCAACCGCGCCGCTGTCATATCGCTTATCATGCTGTGTGCCGTGGCAGGCTTTGCGCTCTTCGGGGGGCTTGTCGCGCAATACGAGGGTGATTTCGTCAACTTCAGCCTGATCGGCAGCAACGCATACCTTGGCGTCCCTTCCCTCGAGACAGGCCACTATTTCGGCACCGACAGCAACGGGCGCGATCTGTTCGCACGCACTGTGCAGGGGACCGGTATTTCACTGATGGTCGGTGTCGTGGGGGCCTTGGTCGCCGTGATCGTCGGCACGCTTTATGGGGCGACAGCGGGCTACTATGGCGGGCGCATTGACGGGATCATGATGCGGATCGTCGACGTGCTGATGTCGATCCCTTTCATGTTCGTGCTGATCCTGATGCTGGTGATCTTTGGCCGCTCCATCTTCATGCTTTTCCTCGGGATCGGCCTGATCTCGTGGCTTGATATGGCGCGGATTGCACGGGGCCAGACGCTGACCATCAAGAACAAGGAATTTGTCGAAGTGGCTGTGGCCACCGGCGTGCGCCCGCTCAAGATCATCCTGCGCCACATTGTGCCGAACCTCTTGGGCATCGTGATCGTCTACGCCACGCTGCTGGTGCCCAATATGATCATTTTCGAAAGCTTCATCAGCTTTCTGGGCCTCGGCGTCCAGGAACCCGCCACCTCGCTGGGTGCTTTGATCAACGAAGGCTCGCGCACCATGCAATTCGGCTATTACTGGCAGATCGCCTTCCCGCTTTTCTTTTTCGTCGTCACAATCTTTGCCTTCTTCTTTGTCGGCGATGGGCTGCGCGACGCGCTTGACCCCAAGGACCGCTAGATATGAGCCTGTTGGAAATCGAGGACCTCAAAGTCACGTTCACCACTGCCGATGGCGATGTGAACGCGGTGAACGGCGTCAGCTTCCATATCGACAAGGGCGAAACACTTGCGATTGTCGGCGAGAGCGGGTCCGGCAAAAGCCAGACCGCCTTTGCCACGATGGGGCTTTTGGCCAAGAACGGGCGCGCCATGGGGAAGGCCCGCTTTGACGGTCAGGACCTGTTGCAAATGTCGCAGCGCGAATTCAACGCGATCCGTAGCAAGGACATCGCGATGATCTTTCAAGATCCGATGACCTCGCTCAACCCCTATCTCAAGATCAGCGACCAGATGGCCGAGGTGCTGATGCTGCACAAAGGCATTGGCAAATCCCAAGCGGTGCGGGAATCCGCGCAAATGCTTGACGCCGTGCGCATCCCTGATGCCGCCGCGCGGATCACCATGTACCCGCATGAATTTTCGGGCGGGATGCGCCAGCGGATCATGATCGCCATGTCGCTTCTGTGCCAACCCCGCCTTCTGATCGCGGATGAACCAACCACGGCGCTTGATGTAACCGTCCAGGCACAGATCATGCAGCTACTGGGCGATATCCGTCAGGATTTCGGCACCGCCGTGATCCTGATTACCCATGATCTTGGTGTCGTTGCAGGGTTTTGCGACCGCACTCTGGTGATGTACGGCGGTCAGGTCATGGAAGAAGGCACCACCGATGATATCTTTGCCACCCCCGCCCATCCCTATACCAGCGGCCTGCTCAAGGCCGTGCCGCGTCTGGATCGCGAGACGGGCGACCTTCTGACCATCGCGGGCGAACCGCCAGATATGTCGAACCTCCCCGCAGGCTGTCCTTTCTCGCCGCGCTGCGCTGTCCGCCTTGATCACTGCCGCAGCCAGCGCCCCGCGATGGAAACCACCGGCAACCGCCGCCGCGCCTGTCACCTTCCTGCAAGCGAGGTCGCGTAATGGACACCCTCCTGTCAGTTCGTAACCTCTCGGTCACCTTCGATGTCGCAAAACCCGGTGCATGGCCCTGGACACCGCCACGCAAACTGCACGCCGTCTCCGAAGTGTCGTTCGACCTCAAGCCCGGCGAATGCCTTGGCATCGTCGGCGAAAGCGGTTCTGGCAAATCCACACTGGCGCGCGCCATCGTCGGCACGATCCCGTCATCTGACGGGAACATCTTCTTCGAAGGCGCGGACCTTGCCAATATGGAGACACGTGAACGCCGCGTGCACCGCCGCGACGTCCAGATGATCTTTCAGGACCCGCTTGCCGCGCTGAACCCGCGCATGACCGTGGGCGAGATCATTGCAGAGCCACTGATCACCCATGAGCCGAACACCCCCCGCGCCGAGGTCAAGAAACGCGTGGGTGCCTTGATGGAACGCGTGGGCCTCCTGCCCAATTTGATCAACCGTTATCCACATGAATTCTCGGGTGGCCAATGCCAGCGGATCGGGATCGCCCGCGCGCTGATCCTGAAACCAAAACTGATCATCTGCGACGAACCCGTCTCGGCGCTTGATGTGTCGGTGCAGGCGCAGGTCATCAACCTGCTGATGGAATTGCAACGCGACATGGGGTTGTCGATGATCTTTATCGCGCACGACCTGAGCGTGGTAAAACACATCAGTGATCGCACACTGGTACTCTATTTGGGCCGTGTGATGGAACTCGCAGACAGCCGCAAACTCACGACGTTGCCGGAACACCCCTACAGTCAGGCGTTGATTGCATCCGTACCGATCCCCGATCCGGTGCTGGAACGCGCACGCCCGCGCCCTGTGCTCGAAGGCGAGTTGCCATCACCACTTTCACCACCCTCGGGCTGCGTCTTCCGCACCCGCTGCCCCAAGGCGCAAGCCTCCTGCGCGGGCACGCGCCCCATGCTTGAAGACATCGGCGACAACCATTTTGTTGCCTGCCCTTTTCATGCCGCTCAACAAGTCCTTGTCGCAGAGGCGTAGCAAAGATTTTTAGCTAAGAATCTTTTGTCCGAACAATTTTCGTAGAAAATTGTTCGCTCTTGCCCCTAGTAGTCGCGCTCGTAAAACAGCCCGATGCTGGTA
>NZ_DASYOK010000156.1:0-4247 GCF_036007805.1 Yoonia sp. | reverse complement strand
ATCATGGTATCAATCTGATCCGGCCCTGCGACCTGATCACCGGCCAACATCAGACCATAGCGGTACACCATCAGGTTTTGTTCGGCCCACCATGTAAAGGCCCCCGCCCAGCAGCGGTCGTTGATCGTGTTCAGTGTCTCGTAAAGTGCCGGTATCCGGTTCTCGGGCGGCTCCATATCAAAGGTGCATATCAGGCGCAGGGTCTCGTCATAGGCAGACCATGCAAGGGTGATGGAATAGGTGCGCCACTGGCCTTCAACGGCCATGGCGATCTGGTCGTCATGGATGCGGTCAAATTCCCACGCATGGTGTTCTGCGATGTGCTCCACCAGATCAATAGGGTGAAGATCATCAGCCTCAAGGTAGTGTTCGGACAATGCCATATGCTCGGCCTCACTGCTTTGGCGCATGGGTCATGGCAGTGCCCAAGCGCTAGGTGCCTGCTCTAGGGGCGGTGTTGTTCACGTTTATCCCCTACTACATATCGTGGCCCGTAAAAGGCGCAGCTGTAAAGCAATTTTTTGGGGATAAGTGGTGTGACACAAAAATTTCATGTGGATAATTGCCTTCTGCCCAGCCAGCGCGCAATTTGATGCTGAGCAAAAGGAGCACCCGATGAACACCGACCTTCTCAAACGACTTTGCGAAATGCCCGGCGTGCCCGGACATGAAGAGCGGGTCCGTGACCTGATCACTTCGGAGATCGAAGGTCTTTTCGATCATGTTGAAACCGATCCCATGGGTTCGCTTCTGTGTCGCCGCGATGCCAAGAAGAAAGGCGCGCCCAAGATTATGCTGCTCTGCCATATGGACGAGATCGGCTTTCTGGTCAGCCACATCGACAAGAACGGTTTTCTCTATCTCCAGCCTGTTGGCGGCTTTGACCCCCGCAACCTCTTTTCCCGCCGCGTGCTGGTGTGCACCGATCAGGGCGACCTGAAGGGGGTGATGAACCCCGGTGGCAAACCGGTCCATATCTCGGCCCCCGAGGACCGCAAGAAAGTGCCTGAAGTCGGCGAATTCTTTGTCGATCTGGGCCTCGGCAAAGCCGCAAAGGACATGGTGAAAATCGGTGACTATGTCGTGATGGACGAACCCTTTCTGGAAATGGGCGGCAAATTCGTCTCCAAGGCGCTGGACAACCGCATCGCCTGCTGGCTGGGGATCGAAGCGATCAAGGCTTTGGGCAAAAAAGGGCGTGGTGCCGAAATCCACGTGGCCTTCACCTGTCAGGAAGAGGTCGGACTGCGCGGCGCACGCACCGCCGCCTATGCGATCAAGCCAGATATCGGGCTGGGCATCGACGTGACATTGGCCTGCGACACGCCCGGTATCCCTGAAAAAGACGCAACGACCCACCAAGGCAAAGGTTTCGGCCTGCACGTCCGCGACAGCTCATTCATTGCAGACAAAGCATTGGTCAAGGAAATCGAAGCCCTCGCGATCAAAAAGAAGATCCCCTACCAGCGCACGATGCTCGCCGCAGGCGGACAAGACGGAGCAGCCGCCCAACAAGCAGCAGCTGGTGCACGCGCGGTTGGGATCGTGGTGGGCACACGCTACATCCACACAGTCACCGAGATGGTTGAGAAGGATGACTTGCAAGCAGCGCTGGATATTCTGGTGGCGTATCTGGGGGAGTTCTAGGGCCCTGCCCCCGGTAATCAGCTGCCTATTTTGGAATATCGCGGCATGAAAGGTTGGGCTTTCTCCAGAACCGCGATGGAATCGTAAATATGCAAGCCGCTTATGTGATCATAATCCGCATCACGACCAAATCGGACTTCTTCATGTAGATAATTGCGGTGCATAACGTCGGCAATGCGTCGCAGGTAATTGAAGAAGTTGCCTTCTTCCGTCAGACCACCGCCAAACTTAGGCCAATACGATGCGTGCAGATCTTCGATCATATAGACCCCGTTCTCCGCAAGACGCGGAAACAACGTCTCAAGTGTGATCGGAATATGATCCATGTGATGGCTGCCATCATCGAGCACAACGTCGATACCGCCCATTTCGTCAACGACCTTGTTTAGAAAATCAGGATCATCCTGTGATCCAATCCGCACCTGCCCTGCCAATCCGTCAAACTTTGCGCATGCAGGATCAATATCAATCCCGAAAATAACTGCATCTGGCCCAAGATACTTTCGCCATATTTCGAGAGACCCACCCTTTGAAACACCGATTTCAAGAAAGCGCGTCGGCCGATTGCGAAACTGGTCGAAATATCTGGTGTAGATCGGAAAATAGTGATGCCACTTGTTCACGATTGGCCCTTTGTGGCCTGCAAATAGCTTTGCCAGATCGTCATTTGGTGAAGAGATGGCAGTTATACTGCCCAAGACGTCGTCGCCACGATACCTGAATTCCCGATAGCGCGCCATGCTACATTCCCCAACCATACATCCTTGCGAGGGGTAGAACGCTTGGTCAGACGGTTCAACCCTTGGGATCCGTTTTTGCAGGATTTCAGACAAAAAGCCTGCAGCCACATCCGAACGCAAAATTCTTGTCGTGGTTCCAGCCTAAGGCATGAGCAAGAAAAAGCGGAGGCCACACGCGGGTCAGGGTGCCTCGGGCTTAGTTCAGTGTTTTGCCGCACATCTGACCGCACAAACGTCGGCAGCGCCACCAATCGCCGCGCAAAGCTGCAGGGCGGGGGCTCCCCCGCCACTCAAATATCGTCAGGGCGGGCCCCGGACCTACTTCTTGCCTTCAAGCGCTTCAATCCGCGCCGCCAGCGCCTCATTCTCTTCGCGCGCCTTCTGTGCCATCGCACGGACTGCGTCGAACTCTTCGCGGGTCACGAAATCGCGATCCGCCAGCCAGCGGTCGATCATGGATTTCATCGCGGTGTTCGCCTCGTCCTTGGCGCCTTGGGCCACGCCCATGGCATTCGTCATCAACTGGCTGAGGTCGTCTAGGATCTTGTTATTGCTCTGCATGGGACTCTCCAATCACGTCACCCCATATATGGGGCTTTGCAGCTTTCGTCACAACCCGACAGTTACGGTTGACTTTGCCGCACCCCCGGACAAGGAATAGCGCCATGTTCGCAGCCATCCCCTTCCCCGATATCTCGCCCGAGATTTTCTCGTTCACGCTCTTCGGGGCCACCATTGCGCTGCGCTGGTACGCGATGGCCTATATCGTGGGGATCGCGCTTGGCTGGCAGTTGATCAAACTGGCGCTGAAACGCCCCGCATTGTGGCGCAATGGCGCGCCGATGCAGGTCGCCCAGCTGGAAGACCTGCTGACCTATATCGTTGTCGGTGTCATTGGCGGCGGACGTCTGGGATATGTGCTGTTCTATAAACCGGCCGATTTTCTGGAAGCCCCGCTTGATATTATCAAAATATGGGAGGGCGGCCTGTCCTTTCATGGTGGTTTTCTGGGCGTTGTCGTTGCCGTCTTCCTTTTCAGCCGCAGGCACACTGTCCCGCTGCCCGATCTGGCCGATATCATCGCCGTTGCCGCCACCCCTGCAATCCTGCTGGTGCGGATTGCCAATTTCATCAACGCCGAACTCTGGGGCCGCCAGACCGATCTGCCGTGGGGTGTGATCTTCCCGGGCCAAGCCGCCCAAGCCTGCGCAACCGCGTTAGAGCCTTGCGTGCGCCACCCCTCGCAACTCTACGAGGCGGGGCTTGAAGGGCTGCTGCTGGGGACGATCCTGATCCTGCTCGCCTTCCGCTTTGGCGGGTTGAAGAAACCGTGGCTCTTGTCCGGCATCTTTTTTGCGGGCTACGGCATCGCGCGTTTCCTGGTGGAATTCGTCCGCCAGCCGGACGCGCAATTCGTCACGGTCGGCAATGAACTGGGCCTTGCGTTCCACATCGGCGGCTACGGGCTGACCATGGGCCAGACGCTGACCCTGCCGATGATCCTGATCGGCCTGACCGTCGTGATCAGGGCCGCGCGCAGATGACCGCCTTGGGTGATCTGCTGATCGCCCGCATCACGCGGACAGGCCCGATCTCTCTTGCCGAGTATATGGCTGATTGCCTGATGCATCCCCAGCACGGCTATTACGCTACGCGTGATCCCTTCGGGACTGCCGGCGATTTTATCACTGCACCCGAGATCAGCCAGATGTTCGGCGAGTTGATCGGACTGGCACTGGCCCAAGCCTGGATCGACCAAGGGCAACCCGCGCAGATCATACTGGCCGAACTTGGCCCCGGTCGCGGCACCCTGATGCAGGACGCCCTGCGCGCCACACGCGGTGTGCCGGGCTTTCACCA
>NZ_DASYOK010000155.1:0-2192 GCF_036007805.1 Yoonia sp. | reverse complement strand
ATTGGTCTTGTGACCGATATCGCGCCGCCTGCCACAGGCGGCTCTGACGGGTAAATCATGGCAACGCCGGGCACCATCATTTCAGGGATTGGCCATGTCGGGCTGATCGGCTGGCTGATTGTCGGCTGGGGGATGTCGTCTGAACCGTTGCAGATACAGACTATGGATGTCTCGCTGGTGTCCGGTGATCAATTTGAGCAGATGCGCGCCCGCACGACGCCCCAGCCGGGGCTGGCTGATCCGGCGGCCCCCGTTCCGCCGGTGATCGAAGAGACCCCGCCGCCGCCCCCTGCAGAAGAAGCGACTGTTGAACCTGCCCCGCCGCCTGCACCAATAGAGCCGCCCGCAGCAGAAGCGCCGCCGCCACCTCCACCGCCTACGCCGCCGCAGGCCGAAGTTGTGGATGCGCCCCCCGCAGAGCCTGCGCCGCCGGTCACCCCGCCACCGACACCTGATGTGCAGGTAAGCGAGACACCAACGCCGCCACAGGCGCCCACTGTCGCTTCGACCATTTCCGCCCCACCTCCGCCTGATGCGCGGGTGGATGATGTGGTGCGCGAAGAGGTTGTGCCGGACAACAGCGCCGAGGCCGAGGTTGTGGCCGAAGAGCAAGAGGCGACTGCACCTGAAGAAACGACGACGGCTATTGTGATTGACGATTTGGCCCCGACCACATCGGTGCGTCCGTCAACGCGACCAAGCCGCCCTGCACCACCGCAACAAACGGCAGCGGCGCAACAAGAGCCTGCGCCAACCCAACCGACGCAAACGGAACCTGCCGTGCGCGAAGATGACGTTGCCGATGCTTTGGCCGCAGCTTTGGCCGGTGCGACCGACGCCCCTGCCGTTGCTGCCGGTCCGCCGATGACGGGTTCCGAGCGTGATAGTTTCCGCTTGTCGGTGAACCGCTGTTGGAACGTTGATCCCGGATCGGTTGCGGCACGTGTGACCGTTGAGGTGGGCTTTAGCCTTGATCGCGAGGGCCGCGTGATTGGTAATGAAGTCCGCCTTCTGTCATCTGACGGCGACCAGAGCGCCACCAATACCGCATTTGAGGCTGCGCGCCGCGCGATCCTGCGGTGTCAGTCAGGGGGCTATCAGCTTCCGGCCGACAAATACGACCAATGGCAAGAGGTTGTGATCACCTTTGATCCCAGCGGGATGCGATTGCGATAGGCAAAGACACGCGTAGGTGAGGTGAAATGGTTTTTTCCCCCTGCCATAATGAAGAAAGACAGTGCAGATTCGGGCATGGTTCCGATGGGGCAGAGTGAGGCAAAGATGATAAAGCGACTTTTGACAGTTTTGGTGGCCTTAATGCTGGCTGGGCCGGTGGTGGCGCAATCTGGCCCGTTGCGGCTGACCATTACGGATGGTGTGATTGAACCGATCACCTTTGCTGTGCCCAGTTTTGAAGCGGAAACGCCTGCAGCCCAGCAAGCGGCCTCGGATATTTCGCGCCTTGTTGTGCAGGATCTCGCAGGTACTGGCCTTTTCCGAGAAGTGCCCGCCACGGCCTTTATTTCGCAGATCAGCTCCTTTGTGCAGCCTGTCGCCTTTGCAGACTGGCGCGCGATCAACGCGCAGGCCCTGATTGTCGGGGCGGTCACCGTAAACGGGGATCAGCTGACAGTGAAATTCCGCCTCTATGATGTCTTCTCTGGACAAGAGCTGGGGCAGGGTTTGCAATTTGCGGGCACCACTGCCGGATGGCGGCGCATGGGGCACAAGGTGGCGGATGCGGTCTATAGCCGGATTACTGGCGAGGGTGGCTATTTTGACAGCCGTGTTGTGTTCGTCTCCGAGACTGGACCGAAAGATAACCGCCAAAAGCGCCTTGCGATCATGGATTTTGATGGCGCGAATGTGCAGTTCCTGACCGACAGCAGCAGCATCGTGCTTGCCCCCCGCTTTTCCCCCACCGGCGACCGCGTGCTTTACACCAGTTTCGAAAGCGGATTTCCGCGGATCAACGTGTTGAACGTGGCCAATGTGGGCCGCCAGCAGTTGCAGACAGCCCCGGGTGAAATGGCCTTTAGCCCCCGGTTTTCCCGCGATGGGCGGCAAGTGATCTATAGTCTTTCGAATGGTGGCAACACGGATATTTACCGCACTGATCTGGCCACTGGTCAGCATGTGCGCTTGACGTCTGCACCGTCGATCGAGACCGCGCCGAGCCTGTCACCTGATGG
>NZ_DASYOK010000154.1:0-15252 GCF_036007805.1 Yoonia sp. | reverse complement strand
TCAAAGTTCCAGCGCGAGTATTCCTGCTCGGTCTGCCTGAAGATATCGCCGTAGGTCAGCGGGATCGGCGTCTGCGGATCGTTGAAGGGCATGTCCATAACATGGTCCACACCCAGCACATACATCGCCAGACGTTCCAAGCCATAGGTCAGCTCGCCCGAGACCGGTTTGCAATCATGCCCGCCGACCTGTTGGAAATAGGTGAACTGGCTGACTTCCATGCCGTCGCACCAGACTTCCCAGCCCAGGCCCCATGCGCCCAGCGTCGGGCTCTCCCAGTCATCCTCGACAAAGCGGATATCGTGCAGGGTGGCATCAATGCCGATGGCTTCCAGTGAGCCAAGATAGAGGTCCTGCATGTCAGGCGGCGATGGTTTGATCAGCACCTGATACTGGTAATAATGCTGCAAACGGTTGGGGTTTTCACCATAGCGGCCATCGGTCGGACGGCGCGACGGCTGCACATAGGCTGCCGCCCAAGGCTTGCTGCCCAGCGCGCGCAGGGTCGTGGCGGGGTGAAATGTGCCCGCACCCACTTCCATGTCGTAAGGTTGCAGGATCGCACAGCCTTTGCCGGCCCAATATGTCTGAAGCCGCAGGATGATTTCCTGAAAACTGCGTGGTTTGTCTGCCATCTCAAAACCCTCCTGTGCTTTGTGCGCTCAATAGGGTGCTGGGCCGACAGGGTCAATTGGGCAACGCCTGCAGATTTTTTTGCGCTTTGCCGCGCGGTTCGCGCAGAGTTTGGCTTGCACAGCAGCATATTGGCCGCCACCACAAGCTAAACACTTTTTACTTCCGAGGTTTTTCGATGTTCAGGGCTTTTGTCACAGCTTTAATACTTTTCGCTTCTGCCATGCAGGCCCAGGCACAGGGCCGCTATTGGGTCCAGATCGAGGCGCGCCAGACACTGACCGAGGCGACCGAGCGCGCACGCTTTTACGCGCGCAGTTTTGACGATGTTGAGGGGTATTATCTGGGGCGCGGCTTCTATGGCATTGTGCTGGGGCCCTATAGCGAAAGTCTTGCCCGCGCCGAGTTATCCCGCTTGCTGAGCAGCGGACAAATCCCCTCTGACAGCTACCTGCAAAACGGACGCCGCTTTGAGCAGCAATTCTGGCCCATCGGCGGCACGCAAGCATCCACTGTGTCAACCGCACCGGACCGCGCACCAGAGCTACCTGCCCTGCCGCAGATGGACGTGACCGCACCCGAAGAAACACTCAGCCAGGCCCGCGCATCCGAGGCCGCTTTACCACGTGAGGCCCGCGAGGAATTGCAATTGGCGCTACGTTGGGCCGGATTCTACAATTCAGCAATTGATGGCGCATTTGGGCGCGGCACCCGCAGTGCGATGGCCGCGTGGCAAACCGCCTATAACCAAGAGCCGACAGGCGTTTTGACGGCCCGCCAGCGCGCGCTGTTGTTGTTGCAATATAATGCTGTGATCGCCGATCTGGGTATGCAGCTTGTGCGTGACGATGCCGCAGGTATTCAAATGAAACTGCCTACGGCCGCGGTGACCTTCGCAGAGTATCAGCCACCCTTTGCCCAATACGATGGTCGGGGCGATCTCTCTGCCGCGCGGGTGCTGATGATCTCGCAAACGGGTGACGCGGGACGTCTGACAGGGCTTTACGAGGTTTTGCAGGTGGTCGACATCATGCCGACCGAAGGACCGCGCAGTTTGCAGGGCAATAGCTTTACCATTGAAGGGATCGGCGACGGTATCCATTCCTATGCCACTGCCAGCTTGCAAGACGGCGAGATCAAGGGCTTTGTGCTGGTCTGGCCCGAAGGTGACGACCGGCGTCGTGCGCGGGTGCTGGATCTGATGACCTCCAGTTTCACGCGGCTGGACGGCACGCTTGATCCGAACCTTGTGCCTGCCAGTGAGGATCAGTCCATTGACATGATCGCGGGGCTTTCGGTGCGGCAGCCGAAACTGTCACGGTCCGGGTTTTATGTGTCGCGCGATGGCCTCGTCCTGACCACCCCCGAAGCGGTGGAGAGTTGCGCGCGGATTACCTTTGACCGCGATACAGAGGCTGAAGTGGTGGTCAGCGACCCCGCTCTAGGCTTTGCGCTCCTGCGCCCGCTTGAGGCCTTGTCCCCTATCGAAGTCGCTGCGTTCCAACCGCGGACACCGCGCCTGAAAGATCCGGTGGCAGTAGCGGGCTACCCTTACAACGGCGCCCTGAATGCACCGACACTGACCTTTGGCACGCTGGAAGATATCCGCGACCTGACGGGTGATGACCGGATCGCGCGCCTCTCGGTCGCGACCCAGCCCAGCAATGCGGGCGGTCCTGTACTGGATCAGGGCGGCAATGTGCTGGGCATGCTGTTGCCCCGCAATGGCGATGGCGGTCAGGCCCTGCCAGCAGATGTGCAATTTGCGCTGGACGCCGAGATGATCGCAGCAACGCTTGAGACGTTGAACATCACGCCTGTGCGCAATGATGCAGGCCCTGCCCTATCAGCCCATGCACTGACCGAAAAAGCCGCGAATGTCACCGTGTTGGTGAGCTGCTGGTAAGCGCGATATCCGACATCACACGAATAACAGTCGGGCCTTTGGTTGCAAGGGCCCTCTGAACGGCCACTTTGAATGCGTCCAGATTTGCAGGCTGGATTGCTGCGGCGCCGTACGCCTCTGCGAGCTTGAGAAAATCAGGGTTGCGCTGGATCACCGCGTTCGGCGCGATCTGGGCGCGCACCATGCTGTCCTCGATCTCGCCTAACTTGCCGTTGTCCCAGATGATAATGGGCAGGGTAAGGCCCAGTTCAACCGCGACAGCCAGTTCCTGCACGGTGTATTGAAAGCCATAGTCACCGAGAATTGCAACGACCGGCTGGTCGCCAACCCCGATCTTGCCGCCAATGGCCGCAGGCAGCGCATAACCCAGTGTGCCGAAACCGTAGGGGTGGTGCCAATGGCCGGGGCGGTCCATCGGATAGACCTCTTTCGCGGCATAGGCGAATTGGGTCATGTCGGAGTAGAACATCGTATCAGCTGGCACCGCAGCCTTCAGCGCATCGGCCACAGGCAGTATCCCGGGCCGTTCGGCGTCAAGCTCGGCCCGCCAGCGGGCACGGGTGGATTTGACCTCTTCGGCGGTCCATCCGGTCTGTTTGACACCTTCCAACTGGATCAGGCTTTCGGTCAGATGCGCGCTGGCATCCGCAAGGATGCGGGTATCGGCATTGTGGCGATCTGAAAGGCTCTCAGGGTCCAGATCAATCCGGACCAGTGGCGCAGTATGGCCCAGATGATCGCGCCACAGATCAACCTCGCTCAGCCGCGTGCCGACAGCGACCACAAGATCAGCCGAGGCGATCACGGCCTCGCTGCCGGTACGGGCAAGCGTTGCGCCAAAGTGCAGCGGGCTGTCATCGGGGATGATCCCGCGTCCGGCGTAGGTGGTGAAAGAGGCCGCGTTCAAACGCTGGAAATGCGGATACCAGCGGTCGACACCCCGTGCCGCGCCACCGCCAAAAATAAAAAGCGGGCGCTTGGACGCGTTCAGCCGGTCGATTAGGGAGATCCGCTGCAACGGTGCCGCTTCGGGTCGGGAGGGCCACTCATCCGCACGCTCTGGCGCGGGGGCGGCATTGGCTTCGAGCTGCGCAATCGGAACCTGGATGTATTTGGGCGCTGGCACACCGGTCGAAAGTTCGGTCAGTGCGCGGTCAATCAACTGATAGCTCGCCTCGGCCGACCGCGCGGTCACGGACCAGTCACAGACCGTCGCCGCCGCCCCTTCCTGATCTTTCATCTGGTGCAGCTGGCCGCGTTTGGCCTCTGTCTCGTCGAGTACCGACGATATCACCAGCATCGGCACGCTGTCGGAATAGGCCTGCCCCATCGGGGTCATGATGTTGCAGAGGCCCGGGCCCGAGATCACATAGGCCACCCCCACCTTGCCCGTCGCACGGGCATAGCCATCGGCCATGAAACCCGCCCCCTGCTCGTGGCGCGCCAGCACATGGGTGATCCCCGCCTCTTCAATCCCGCGATACATTTCCTGATTATGCACACCGGGGATGCCGAAGATCGTATCGACCCCACGATCTTTCAGCATATGTGAGATTTGCGCGCCAAGCGGACGTGTTGTCATCGTCAGTTTCTCCAGAATTTGATCGTGAGGATCGTCAGCACTACCATGATTTCCAAGCGGCCCACAAACATGGCAATCGCCAAAATCCATTTCGCGGTATCGTTGATATTGGCATAGTTCCCTGCCGGTCCGATTTCGGTCCCAAGCCCCGGGCCGATATTGCCAATTGCTGCGGCAGCCCCCGAAACCGAGGTAATGAAATCAAGCCCTGTCAGCCCCAGCAGGACCGAAGTGGCACCCAAAGCCAGAATGAATGCCACCAGAAAGGCGATCACCGAGTTCAGCACATCATCACCGACAGGGCGGCCGTCATAGCGTGGTGTGAACATTCCATGAGGGGAATGGATTTGCCGGATCTGGCTTTTGATCGCAGCAAAAACCAGCTGATAGCGGAAAACCTTGACAGAACAGGACGTCGAGCCCGCGCAGCCGCCGATCAATCCGATGAAGAAGAACAAGACAACAGGGAAGGTTCCCCATGTCATGTAATCCGCACTGGAATAGCCGGTCCCTGAAATAATCGACGTGATGTTAAACAGCGCTTCACGAAATGCGATCTCGGACATGACCCCTTCACGTCCCCAGACCCAAGAGGTCATCAGCAGAACCGTCACGAGCACAATCCACAAAAAAGTGTGAATTTGCGTATCACGCCAGAGCGGCTTGGCCGTGCCAGCTATCAGCTGAACGTAGCGCACAAACGGCAATGCCGCGAGGATCATAAAGACCACACTGACGTAATGCGCGCCCGCCCCGTAAAGCCCGAAAGACGCATCAGAATTCGCCATTCCCCCTGTCGAAACCGTGGTCATCGCGTGAACGATTGCATCAAATGGCAACATGCCGGTTGCGGAATAGGCCAGCGCGCAACTGAACGTCAGGATGATGTAGATTACGGAAATACGGCTTGCGATCTGGCCTGCACGGGGCAGGATTTTTCCCATCGTATCAAAAGCCTCTGACCGGAAAATCTGCATCCCACCCACGCGTAATTCGGGCAGAAAGACCATCGCGACCACAATGATCCCCACCCCACCCAGCCATTGCAGGATACCGCGCCAAAGCTTGAGCCCGTCAGGCAGGTTTTCGATCCCTGTCAACACTGTGGCCCCTGTGGTTGTCAGGCCGGACATCGCTTCAAAAAAAGCGTTCGTAAAACTGGCCTCTGTCGCGCCCAGCATAAAGGGGATTGCCCCGAACAATGGCAGCGTCAGCCAGACAAGCGACGTCAGCAGAAATGTCTGACGCAGGCTGAGCCCTTCCGACACGCCGTTCGCGCAGGCAAGCGCAATCAGACCTCCGGTCACGATCGTGATGACCGCGCTTTCGAAGAAGACAAACCAATGTCCATTGCCTGCCAGTAGATCAATCGCCAATGGGACCAGCATGGTCAGGCCAAGCGATGCCACCAGCAGACCGATCACATATCCCACGGGGCGTAAATCAACCATGCGGGCAGCGTTGTCCTGCCCTTTCGCCGGTGTCAAGAACACCACAGCGATATTCGCGACAGACTGTCGCTTGAAAGCCCGAACGCGCGGCTTAGCTCTGATCCATGTTTGATCCCACTTATGCCGCAGCCCTGTCCCGCCTGAACACCTTCGCTCCCAAGGCGGGCCGTGATTATGCGGGCAAACGCAATTATGATGATGTGGCGCATGTGTCGGCCCTGTCGCCCTATATCCGGCACCGGATGATCACCGAAGAAGACGTGCTCAAGACCGTTCTGGCCCGCCATAGCGCCACTGCGGCCGAGAAATTCATCCAAGAGGTCTATTGGCGGACCTATTGGAAGGGCTGGCTTGAATTGCGCCCTGCCGTCTGGGACATGTATCGCGCCGATCTGAACGGCGCATTGAACCGCGTCCAGACAGAAAGCGGTCTGCGACAGGATTGGGAAGCGGCCTGCAAGGGCGAGACCGGCATTGATTGCTTTGATCACTGGGCGCGGCAGTTGGCGGACACCGGATATCTGCATAATCACGCGCGGATGTGGTTTGCCTCGATCTGGATATTCACCTTGCGCCTGCCATGGGCCTTGGGCGCGGATTTTTTCATGCGGCATCTTCTGGACGGCGATCCGGCCTCGAATACCCTGTCCTGGCGATGGGTCGGCGGGCTGCAGACGGTTGGGAAAACGTACCTGGCGCGACCTGACAATATTGCGAAATACACCGAAGGGCGGTTTGACCCCAAGGGCCTTGCGACTTTTGCGGCACCGTTGGAAGGGCCACCCGCGCCGCCACGCGGGGCTGTGCCTGTGTCGGATAGCGTTGACTCCGCTTTGCGCACGGGGCTCTTGATCACCGACGAAGACCTGTCTCCGGGATGGCTGGCACAGCAGGCCAACCCACATGCAGTTGCGATGGTGCAAACAACGGCGGCACGCAGCCCCTTGACCGTCAGCGACCGTGTCACGGCCTTTGTGGCTGATGCACAAAAAGATGCAGCAGCGCGCTATGCCGACAAACTGGGGTCAATCGCGCAGGTCACGCCCGAAACTGTGTCGGATTGGGCGGCGGCGCATAACATCGAGCAAATCGTCACCCCCTACATTCCAACCGGCCCGACGCGTGATGCGCTGAAGGATGTCCGTCTCTGCAAAATCATCCGGCCTTATGATAGTGCGGCCTGGCCGCATGCCACACACGGGTTCTTCCGGTTCAAGGATAGAATTCCCGCACTTCTGGGTGACATCAAGGGGTTGCGTCTTGCGTAAATGACGCCACGACACAGCCCATTGCACGGGACAAATATCTGACCTAAACTAAACTAATTAGTTCACATTCGGAGCAACATTATGGCCACCCGCCTCACCATCAACGGCACCGCGCATGACGTGGATTTACCTGAAAATGTGCCTCTACTGTGGGTCTTGCGCGACGAGATCGGGCTGACAGGTACAAAGTTCGGTTGTGGCGTGGCGGCCTGTGGCGCCTGTACCGTGCATATTGATGGCGAAGCGGTGCGTTCTTGTCAGGTGGCTTTGGCCGATGTCTGGGGCGAGGTGACAACGATCGAAGGACTTGGCACCCCCGACGCGATGGCCACGATCCAGCAGGCCTGGGCTGATCATCAGGTGGCGCAATGCGGGTATTGCCAGTCGGGCCAGATCATGAACGCGGCGGCCCTTCTGGCGCAAACACCCCAGCCGACCGACCAAGACATTGACGACGCGATGCAGGGCAATCTGTGCCGCTGCGGCACCTACCCCCGTATCCGCGCGGCGATCAAAGATGCCGCCCAGCGCCTGTCAGAGGAGACATAGCATGGGCCGTATCAAGACAATCGCCCGCCGGACATTCCTGATCGGCTCTGCCGCGATCGTGGGCGGTGCCGCCTTTGGCATCTATCAGATCAACAAGGACGCGCCGAACCCGCTGGTGGCTGGCGACGGCGAGGCGACGCTGAACCCTTTCGTGCTGATCACCCGTGACGGTGTCACCCTGATCGCACCACGTGCGGAAATGGGCCAAGGGGTGCAGACCACGCTGGCGGCATTGGCCGCCGAAGAACTGGACTTGGCATGGGAAGACATCACCGTGCTGCATGGCCCGCCGGCACAGGCCTATTACAACTCGGTCTTTCTTGGCATGGCGATCCCCGGCGCGCATTACAAGGACACGCCTTTCAAGCACGCGATGCGCGAACAGGTCGGCAAAGTCGGCAAATTGCTTGACTTGCAGGCGACCGGCGGATCGACCTCTATGAAGGATTTCTACGAGCGGATGCGCCATGCGGGCGCGTCTGCGCGCGAGGCGCTGAAACTGGCGGCAAGCGCACAACTCGGCGTGCCTGCCAGCGACCTGCGGACCGAAAACAGCAACGTAATTGCCCCCGATGGCACGACCATCGCCTATAGTGATCTGGCCGAGGCACTGCGTGATATTACGCCTCCCGATGTGGAACTACGTGATCCGGCAACATGGAAATATCTGGGCAAATCCATGCCGCGTCTGGATATGGTTGGAAAAGTTACCGGAACGGCTAAGTTTGCCACCGACACCAAATTGGACGGCATGAAATTCGCCACTGTCCGTATGAGCCCGACGCGTGCGGGGATGGACAGCTATGACGACAGCGCCGCCCGCGACATGGACGGGGTCGAGGCGATTGTTGATCTGGGCGACGGGATCGCGGTGATTGCCAGCAATACATGGCTTGCGATGCAGGCGGCCGAGGCCGTTGATATCACATGGACGCCTGCGAACTATCCAGCCGACACTGACGGATTGCGTGCGGCGATTGCCGCGTCTCTCGATGAAGATGCCGACAGTATGGTGCGCGATGATGGCGACGTCACAAGCGCCGTGGAAGGCACTGAAATCACGGCAGAATACTATGTTCCTTGGCTTGCCCACGCAACGATGGAACCGATGAGCGCGACAGCTCTCTTTACCGGTGACGCGCTTGAAGTCTGGTCGGGCAATCAGGCGCCCACGATGATCCGCGATGCCTGTGCGAAGGCTGTGGGTCTGACACCGGAACAGGTCACACTTCATACCACCTATCTGGGTGGCGGATTTGGCCGCCGTGGCGAGATGGATTTCTCGGTGCTTGCCGCGCGCATTGCCGCCGCAATGCCCGGCACGCCGATCCGCATGGTGTGGAGCCGTGAAGAGGACATGCGGCGCGATTTTTACCGACCCGCAGCCATCGCGCAATTCCGCGGTGTGGTTCAGGATGGCAAAGCCGTGCTGGTTGACGGCAAGATCGCAGCACCTTCGGTTTTCCACAGCTCTTCGCTGCGCCAGACCGGTGCGGTCCCGCCCGGGCCTGACCGTCTGCATGTGGAGGGCGCAGCAGACCAACCCTATGCGATCCCGCATTTCCGCATCGCCGGCCACCTGACAAACATCGACGTCCCAATCGGGTTCTGGCGCTCGGTGGGTGCCTCGATCAACGGGTTTATGCTGGATACCTTCATTGACGAGTTGGCCCATGCCGCTGGCACCGACCCGCTGCAATTCCGGCTGGATCTGGCGCGCGCCGAACACGCCCCCTCTGCAGACGTGATCGCGGCGGTGGGCGAGATGTCAGGCTGGACCGGCCAAACGCCCGCCAATATCGGGCGCGGTGTGGCGTTCAGCTTTTCGTTCGGCACGCCGGTTGCGCAGGTCGTCGAGGTGGAGGACACAGGGCGCGGCATCAGGATCAACAAATGCTGGATCGCGGCTGATCTGGGCACGGTGCTGGACCCAAGTATCGTTGAGGCGCAGATGACTTCCGGGGCGATCTACGGTTTCTCTGCGGCGATGCAGGAAGAGATCACCTTCACCGATGGCATGGTCGAGCAAGGCAACTTCTATGACTATGACGCGATGCGGATGCATACGGTGCCGGAATTCGAGGTGCGCCTGCTGGAAACCAACCCATTCATGGGCGGTGCGGGTGAGCCCGGCACACCGCCGTCCATGCCTGCTTTGGGGAACGCTTTGTTCGATCTGACGGGCACGCGGGCGCGTGAATTGCCGCTGATCAAGACCTTTGACTTGATTTTATAAGGCGCGGGCGGGGTTTACCCGCCTGCCAGCCACCCATCAAGTGTCTTTTTCAGTGCCGCCCAGTCGGTGTATTCCTTGTCTTCCCCCGGCTTCACCTCTTGGTCTTTTGTCGCTGCGATCCAACGCATCGCCCATGATTTGAAGAAGTCATATTCCGAGAAACGGAACGCCCCCGCGACATGCATCACGGTCGGTGGTGTCCAGCCTGTCTTTTCCGCAAATCGGGTCACGCAGTCCGACAAGCCTTGCCAATCATCGGGATCATCACCGGCAGCGGCCAATGAGACGGACATAAAAGCAGATCGCACGTGTTCCAGATCACGCGCTTTATTCTTGGCCAAGGCCACCAGCGGTTTTTGATATTTGCCCGCGTGAACCGACCCTGCCAGCAAAACCGCATCAAAACGGGCAAGTTCCGCATCTTTGGCATCCTCTGCCCCGACAAGTTCGACGGTGTGGCCCTGCCCGTTCAGATAATCAGCGGCATAACGTGCGATTTTGCGGGTTTGCCCCTCGGTCGAGGCATAGGCGATCAGAATATTCATTGCGATGCTCCTTGCTGCTGGTGGGACCGTAGCAAAAAGCGCAATACGCCCTATTGATCGAAATCATTTAGCCTGCTTTGCGCAGCCCGCCGGATGCCCATGCGCGGCATGCATCGCCGAATGCCTCAAACAGGGGCCGCGACACCGGATCATCTACCGCATTCCATTCCGGATGCCATTGCACCGACATGGTGAACCCTGGCGCATCCTTGACATAAATCGCCTCTGGCGTGCCATCGGGCGCGTGGCCGTCAATCACGATGCGCGGCCCCGGTTCCTTGATGCCCTGCCCGTGCAATGTGTTGGTCATCACTTTGTGACGGCCGAATAGTCGGTGAAACGGCCCGCCTTCGGTCAGCGTGACCTCATGGCGCAGTTCGAACTTTTCCTCCAAAGTGCCATCGGGGGGCATGCGGTGGTTATCGCGCCCGGGCAGATCGCGGATTTCAGGGTATAGCGAGCCCCCCATCGCGACGTTCATTTCCTGAAAACCAAGGCAAACACCCATGACCGGTTGGCCAAGGGCAACACAGGCGCGGATGAGCGGCAATGTCAGACGGTCGCGGTTCCGCTCGAATGTGCCGTGCGCCTCGGTCTCTTCTTCGCCGTATTCTTCGGGGTGCACATTGGGCCGCCCGCCGGGGAAAAACAACCCGTCGCAGGATGTCATCAATTCCTCGATATGGACCAGATCAGGCTCGACAGGAATGATCACCGGCACAACGCCGGACACCCGCGACAAAGCCTGCACGTTCATCGCACCAGCACCCTGCACCAGATACTGGTCGTTGATCAGGTGCGAATTCGAAATAATGCCTACAACTGGACGCGCCATCAGGTTCCCTTTCAATTCCCCGAGAAACTAGCGTTTCTGTAGCGGGTTTGAAAGATGGTGCAGGACGGTGAAACGCTCATCATGGCGCATATGCCGCTTTTTTCGGCAGCATATGCGAAATTTTCGGGGCTTTGACGAAAATCAGGCTTCGCCGATCAGGCCAGCGGCCTCGATCCCTGCCATTGCGGCAATCACATCATTGTCCGAGGTATCGCCGGTGACACCAACGGCACCGATCACGGCACCGCGTTTATCACGCACCAGAACACCACCCGGCACAGGCACAACCTGCCCGCCGTAAACGCCATTCACAGCGGCCATGAAATAGGCCTGCTGTTCGGCGCGTGCCATCTGGGCGGTGCCCGCCATGCCAAGCATGACCGACCCATAGGCCTTGCCATGCGCGATCCCGAAACGCCCCGGGGCCGCACCATCCGCGCGTTCGAACGCTTTGACGTGGCCCCCCGCATCAAGGATCACAACGGAAAGTGGTTTGAACCCCATTTCGTCACCTTTGGCGAGCGCCTTGCGGATGATCGTGCGGGCTTTGTTTGCTGAAATCTCTGCCATATCTGGTTTTTCCTCGTAGGGTGGGTGAAACCCACGCGTCTTCAATGATTGCGCTGCGCCTTGAGCTCCAACCGGCGCTGGTGCAGCACAGGTTCGGTATAGCCTGAGGGCTGGATGCGGCCTTTGAACACCAGATCGCAGGCGGCCTGAAATGCAATCCCGTTGTATTCGGGGGCCATCGGACGATAGGCAGGGTCGCCGGCATTCTGTTCGTCAACAACTGCCGCCATCTTGCGCATCGCCTCCATCACCTGTTCTTCGCTCACAACATCATGGTGCAGCCAGTTGGCCAGTGCCTGGCTGGAAATCCGGCAGGTGGCGCGGTCTTCCATCAGGCCGACGTTGTTGATGTCCGGCACCTTGGAACAGCCCACGCCCTGATCAATCCAGCGCACGACGTAGCCCAGAATACCTTGGGCGTTGTTCTCAACTTCCTTGATCTTCTGCGCGTCTGTCCAGCGCTGGTACTGCGCCAGCGGAATATCCAGAATCGAGGACACATAGGCGCGACGTCCGCCTTTGCGCAGCTTGTCCTGCACCGCCATCACGTCAACCTTGTGATAGTGCAGCGCATGCAGTGTTGCCGCTGTCGGGCTGGGCACCCACGCGCAGTTTGCACCGGATTGCGGATGTGCAATCTTTTGTTCCAGCATCCCCGCCATCATATCGGGCATGGCCCACATACCTTTGCCGATCTGCGCCTTGCCGGAGAAACCGCATTCCAGACCGATATCGACGTTCTGGTCCTCGTAGGCGCCAATCCACTGTTTGCGCTTGATAAAGTCCTTACGGCTGAACGGCCCCGCCTCCATCGAGGTGTGAATTTCATCGCCGGTACGATCAAGGAAACCTGTGTTGATAAAGGCCACCCGTGATTTGGCCGCACGGATACATTCTTTCAGGTTCACCGTTGTGCGGCGTTCCTCGTCCATGATGCCGATTTTGACGGTGTCGCGCGGCAGGCCCAACGCATCCTCGACCATTTCAAAGATGTCATTTGTCAAGGCAACTTCATCGGGGCCATGCATCTTGGGTTTCACGACATAGACCGAGCCCAGCGCCGAATTGCCGCCATCGCGCTTGAGGTCATGCATCGCGATCATCACGGTGATCATCGCGTCCATCAGCCCCTCGAAGACCTCATCGCCGTTGGCATCAAGGATCGCGGGGTTCGTCATCAGGTGACCCACGTTGCGGATCCACAAGAGCGCGCGGCCTTTCAGGGTCAGTTCGCCCCCGCCAGCGGCAGTATAGGTGATATCGTCAGCCAGACGGCGGGTCATGGTCTTGCCGCCTTTTTCGAACTCGGACGTCAGGTTGCCCTGCATCAGGCCAAGCCAGTTGTTGTAGGCTTCGACCTTATCTTC
The DNA here is from genome assembly GCF_036007805.1 of Yoonia sp. Lineage (GTDB taxonomy): Bacteria > Pseudomonadota > Alphaproteobacteria > Rhodobacterales > Rhodobacteraceae > Yoonia. Next base: position 2,310 of record NZ_DASYOK010000154.1, on the reverse strand, counting down.
GGCATCCACACAAGCCACACTGTCTTCGCAATCCATGATCGCAGAAACCGCACTTTCCAGTCGCACATCCGCCAGCAGCGCCTGATCACGGCTACCAATGGGGTGCGCGCGGTCAAAGACCAGTTCCACGTGAAGGCCATGGTTGCGCAGAACAATCGCGTCAGGTGCTTTGGGGTTGCCACGGTAGCCTACGAATTTCTCGGGCTCGCGCAGCGGCTGGTCATCCACCAGTAAAGCGCCGTCATGGACATAATAGCGCGACACATCGGCGTGGCTGGTTCCGACAATCGGAAATGCCTCATCAAGAAAGACGCGGGCACGGGCAACAACACGGGCACCGTGGCCGCGGTCATAGGGGCCTTTCGGGGGCTGCACGCCCATCGCATCGGTGCCGTAAAACGCATCATAAAGGCTGCCCCAGCGGGCATTGGCGGCGTTCAGCGCAAAGCGCGCGTTGGTGATCGGCACAACAAGCTGGGGGCCGGGAACCGTCGCAATTTCTGGATCGACGTTTTCGGTTTCAATCGTGAAATCATCGCCTTCGGGAACCAGATACCCGATTTCGCGCAGGAACGCCTCATATTCGGTCCGGTCCAGCTGCACGCCACGACGGGCCACATGCCAGGCGTCGATGGTTTCTTGCAGTTCCTCACGCTTGGCCAATGCAGCACGGTTGCGCGGGGTCATTTTCTCGACCAATCTGGCAAAGCCTTTCCAGAATTGGTCACTCGAGAGGCCCGTTCCGTCAAGCGCGCGCGCGTCGATAAAATCGGCAAGCTCTGCGGCCACCTTAAGCCCGTGCTTTTCAATACGGTCTGTCATAACAATCTCCCCTCAGCGATCTGCATACGGCGGCACACATATGCCTGCGGGCAACGAGTTAGTGCGAAAGTTTCCGATAGGCAACAAAGACCGGCAAGTTTTCTGCGCGCAAATCAGCTTGGCGCGGCGGTGCGCCCCGATTTGCAGCGATCCGAGCAATAGCGGACCTCGTCCCAGACCTTGGCCCATTTCTTGCGCCACGCAAAAGGCCGGCCACAGGTGGCACAGGTTTTTTGGGGCAGGTCAGCTTTGCGGCGCATCTTGGGCATGGGACGAAGATATACCATGAGGAAGGTTTATCAAAAATTTTATTGCACCCGATTGACGGTGGAACATCGGCACTTGGCGTCCTAGCTTTGGACAAACCAGTAAGGATACTACCATGAAAAACCCGGCCCCACAGACGATCTATCTGTCCGACTACACCCCGCCGGCCTATCTGGTCGACAGTGTCCACCTGACGTTCAAACTGGGCGCGACCGACACGCGTGTCATCTCGCGCATCGCGTTCCGGCCAAACCCGGATGCCACCAGCAAGGAATTCTTTCTGCATGGGCAGGACCTGCGCTTTGTCAGTGCCAAGATTGACGGCACGCCGATCACACCTGATCTGAGCGCCGAGGGCCTGCGCTATAATGCACCCGACGCCCCCTTTGTCTTTGAAGCCGAGGTCGAGATCAGCCCCAGCACCAACACATCGCTTGAAGGGCTCTATATGTCCAACGGCATGTATTGCACCCAATGCGAGGCCGAGGGTTTTCGCAAGATTACCTACTATCCCGACCGCCCCGATGTGATGGCTGTATTCACTGTACGGATCGAGGGCGATCTGCCGGTGCTGCTCTCGAACGGGAATCCTGTTGCACAGGGTGAGGGTTGGGCCGAATGGCACGATCCCTGGCCCAAGCCTGCGTATCTTTTTGCACTTGTGGCCGGTGATCTGGTCGCTCTGTCCGACAGTTTTACCACCCGCTCAGGCCGCAAGGTTGACCTGAACATCTGGGTCCGCCCCGGGGGTGATGAGGCCAAGCGCGCCTTCGGCATGGACGCGCTGAAAAAATCCATGGCGTGGGATGAAGAGGTCTATGGCCGCGAATACGATCTTGATCTGTTCAACATCGTCGCGGTCGATGATTTCAACATGGGCGCGATGGAGAACAAGGGTCTGAACATCTTCAACGCCTCTGCCGTGCTTGCCTCGCCCGAAACCGCCACCGACGCGGATTTCGAGCGGATCGAGGCGATCATTGCCCATGAATATTTCCACAACTGGACCGGCAACCGGATCACCTGCCGTGACTGGTTCCAGCTGTGCCTGAAAGAGGGTTTGACGGTGTTCCGCGACCAGCAGTTCACCGGCGATATGCGCAGTCATGCGGTCAAACGGATCGACGATGCCATGGTCCTGCGCGCGCATCAGTTCCGCGAAGACAACGGCCCCTTGGCGCATCCGGTCCGTCCGGACAGTTTTGTCGAGATCAACAATTT
>NZ_DASYOK010000153.1:0-13530 GCF_036007805.1 Yoonia sp. | reverse complement strand
GCAAACCACACCGGTTTCGCAACCCCTGAAGACCAGCCATCGGCCAAATTGTCATCCGCGCGCCGCCATTCATCGGTCTGCCCGCCGTCGCAAACACCACCCCGGAGCTGAGCCAGCAACACAATCCCCATAGCGCAAAACGAACCCGCGGGTTCGTTCAATCCCCGCGATTCAGGTTTTCGGCGGGGCGCTTTAGCGAACGATCGGTAGGCGAAGTGCTACAGGCAGCGCGTGAAGAAGCACGACAAAAGGGCTTGCTGTGTGAGGAAAATTAAACTCACGCTCGACGCCGAACGCGACTTGATCGACATCTACCTTTTTGGCATCGAACACTTCGGCCACGCCCAAGCGGAGCGATATGCGGAAACGATCAATGCGAAGATAACAGCTGCTGCCGACAACCCAAGCATTGGCGCTGACTACAACTTCGTCAGGAACGGCTTGCGGAGCTATGAATGTGTGTCGCACGCAATTTACTACAAGCCAACGGTTATCAGGAATTCTTGTGCTGCACATTTTGCATGGTCGAATGGACCCAGGACAACATTTGACCTGATACTGGCCATCCATAGCCAATTTTAACGCTGCTCTTCACATTTGCTACTTTTTGTGCTATTTTGCAAAAATTGTAGCAAATAATTCATAACGCGTGCATTATTGCACGCAAGTTTAAACACAGAGGTAACACATGAACAAGCAGCCTGCGAAGGTGCTTGAGCCGGCCGAATTGCGCCGGGTCCTCATGCATGTCCAAAACATAAGACATCCAATCAGAAACCGCACCATGGTGCTTCTAAGCTTTAAGGCGGGCCTGCGGGCCTGTGAAATCGCGGGACTGAGTTGGCCCATGATTTTGACGAGTGCTAGTAAGCTTGGCCCGACCGTGAACGTATCATGCCACATTGCCAAACAGGGACGCGCCCGCAGGATTCCAATGCACCCAGACTTAGCGGCAACGCTGGCAATACTGCATGCAGAAGCTGGGTTCATAACAGAGGGGCCGGTCATCTGTTCAGAGCGGCAATGCCACATGACGGCGCGGAGCGTCGTAAACTGGTTTCGCGACACCTATGCCCAGATCGGGCTGGATGGCTGTTTGTCACACTCTCGACGCCGTACGTTCATAACGAGATCGGCGCGCTTGCTGGCCAAGACAGGTGGCTCACTGCGCGACATACAAGAGCTGGCCGGACATCAGGCCCTCACCAGGACAGAGCGTTACATCGCGGGAACCGTGACGCACAACGCAAGCTCATTACCCTCGCCTGAGCTTTCCCGACCAACCACCACCCTCAACATATTGAACAGGAGAACGCGCCATGAACGGTAGCGATGCAAATAGCTTTGGCTATAGAAGAGAACAAAAAATGAACAAAAAAGATCGCACTCAGCGCATCAGAGAACTGAATGACCAGTTTCGACGCACGGGGCGAGATGGACAACAGTTGATCACGCCAGAAACTTACCGACTGTGCAAAGCTTGGCCAACGCCGATAATCCGACAAGCTCTCCCTGAAGTTCCTACTGGCCGTCGCGGAATATCAGAGGAGGTTCCCACGCGAAGTAAAAGGCATCGACACTTAGCCGCTTCACCAAGTGTGGACAGGATCCGCTGCGGTCGATCAATCGTATTGCTGACCCTTTACCAAACGACACTGGTTCATTTCGTTCGCGAAACGCAGAGGACCTATCGATCTGTTGGTTCGTCTCATTTGACTGGGGCAATTGCCTGATGGTCTAGACCAAGTGCAGGTGGTCGCTGGGCGCAACGATGGGGAGGGGCGCCGTTATTCTGTTCTTGAGGAGACAGACTCGGCGGTCACGTGCGGTGCTTTCGACCTCTGCCATGAAATTTGCAAAGGGCATTCTTGTAGTCGTAACGTGATCAACAGGTCTCTGTGGTTTGACGGGCCGCATCAGGCCCTTCCTGTCGCATCGTTGCATCAGCTCGGTGACAAGCAGAGTTGGCACAACAGCGGGTGATTTACCGATTTTCATAATGTGTGCGAGGCCAAAGGTGGAGTGGATTTGGCCCCAGAAGTCCTGAGACATATCAAGTGCCACAAAAAGGTGGTCTGGAAAAAGAGGGCGCGTGGATGCCAACGTCGCACCGTAGTACTGGTGTGGCTCTTCCTCGAGCGGCAGAAAGGTTTCGAAGTTTTTTATCTGCAGATTTCTCTGGGCGATCTGAACGCTGTTTGACTTGGCCTGTGCCAAAAACCATCGAGATTGTCCCATTTTTGATGAGCCTCTAACCACTATGCTACCCCACACCTTATGTGGGGCCTTTTCCGCCTATGCGCCAATATGCATGGGGGTTGCATTGCGTATCTTTGGATGAGCGCGCAGTACAGATGAGATGGTAGTTGCTAAGTGGTCCGCCAAAAAAGTACGGAACTATTGATAAAGCATCCTGCCCATCGGCGCTTTATCAACAAAAGGTGTCGCGCGAGTGAAGCTGAGTAAAATCAGACCGTAGAGGGTTGATCGTCCTTTGGGCATGCAAGAGCACTGCGCCGTTGATCTGATTTCTTGTGCGTTGTCAGGTGTCTGTAAAATAAGCTCTCCGAGCGACGCGTGACTTGATAGCACTGCAATCGCTGATTACCATGGTGTTACATTGGGAGGACGCCATGGCCAGCATCACAATCAGGAATCTGGACGCTTCGATCAAGCGCCGCTTGCGCATCCGTGCGGCCGAACTTGGGCGATCCATGGAAGAAGAGGCGCGTCATATCCTGCGCCAGGCCGTGGGGGAGGGGAAGCCCGCGCACAATCTGGCTGCGGCGATCCGCGCGCGCGTTGCCCCAATGGGCCGTGCCGATCTGGACCTGCCACGGCGTGAGCCGATGCGAGAGCCACGTGCTTTTGATCCCCCCTCGAAATGATCATCGTTGATACCAATGTTATTTCCGAACTGTTGTGCCTGACCCCTGAACCGGCAGTCGAGGCATGGTTGGGCGCGCGGGACGGGCTCAGCATCTATCTGACAGCGATCTCCGAGGCAGAGTTGCGCTGTGGCGTGGCCATCATGACCAATGGCAAGCGCCGGGATGGGCTGGCGCATGCGATTGACCGCATCCTACGCGATGATATGGCCGGACGCATCCTGCCTTTCGACAGTGCTGCCGCCCGTGCCTACGCAGATATCGCAGCCAGCCGTCGCAGCGCTGGCAAGCCGATTTCGCAGGCTGATTGCTATATCGCGGCCTTTGCGCGGGCCCATGGCGCGCGAATTTTCATGCGCAACACGCCTGATCTCAAAGGCTGCGAGATCGACCTGATCAACCCTTGGACTACCTCATGAACGCCGTTGAAATCGAACAAGCCGTTACCGAACTCGCCGAGCAGCCCTATGACGCGGCAGAGTTCCCCTATGCCTTCCTCATGGCCTTCGGCAACAAGGAGACGACGATCAAGCGGCTGCGCACCGGCGCGTCCAACAAGTCCGACTTTGATGGCCCTTGGGGCGGCGTCCTGCAGACCAACAACATCCATCTGGCGACTTGCGCCCCGGGCGATATCGCCGCGACCCTGCACGCCTTACGCAACAGCCCCGCCACGACCCGCGCCAAGGCGAAGTTCATCCTTGCCACCGATGGTATCGACCTTGAGGCTGAGGACATCAACACCGGCGAGACCATCGCCTGCCGTTACGTCGATTTCCCCGACCATTTCGGTTTCTTCCTGCCGCTCGCCGGCATCTCCACGGTCAAGCAGATCCGCGAGAGCGCATTTGATATTCGTGCGACCAGCCGCCTCAACCGGCTCTATGTCGAGCTGATCAAGGACAACCCCGACTGGGGCAGCGCCGAGAAGCGGCATGACATGAACCACTTCATGGCGCGGCTGATCTTCTGCTTCTTCGCCGAAGACACCGACATTTTCGTCAGCGACAACCTGTTCACCGCCACCATCGACCAGATGGCCAACCGCGACGGGTCGAACACGCATGAAATCATCGGCGAGATTTTCCGTGCGATGAACACCGCCATCCCGAAACGGGCCGAGGCGAAGCTGCCCCGTTGGGCCGATGCCTTTCCCTACGTGAACGGCGGACTCTTCTCGGGCAGCACCGATGTGCCGCGCTTTTCCAAGATCGCGCAGCGCTACCTGTCCCATATCGGCAGCCTCGACTGGACGCAGATCAACCCAGACATCTTCGGGTCGATGATCCAGGCCGTCGCGGATGAAGAGGAACGCTCGGTCCTCGGGATGCACTACACCTCCGTGCCGAACATCCTGAAGGTGCTGAACCCGCTCTTCCTTGATGATCTGCGGGCAGAGCTGGAGGCGGCGGGCGACAACGCGCGCAAGCTGGCCAATCTGCGCGCGCGCATGGCCAAGATCCGCGTGTTCGATCCCGCCTGCGGGTCCGGCAACTTTTTGGTCATCGCCTACAAGGAAATGCGCGCGCTGGAATATGAGATCAACAAACGCCGGGGTGAGCCGCTGCGCCGCACCGACATTCCCCTGACCAACTATCGCGGGATCGAGCTGCGGGATTTTTCGGCAGAAATCGCGCGTCTGGCGCTGATCATCGCGGAATACCAGTGCGACGTGACCTACCGCGGCCAGAAAGAGGCGCTGGCCGAATTCCTGCCGCTGGACGCGCAGAACTGGATCACCTGCGGCAACGCGCTGCGGCTGGACTGGCTGTCGGTCTGCCCGCCCACGGGGACGGGGGTGAAGTTTCAGGCCGATGATCTGTTCATGTCACCACTGGATCAGGCGCAGATCGATTTCGCGAATGAGGGCGGCGAGACCTATATCTGCGGGAACCCGCCGTATCTCGGAGGCAAAGGTCAGACACCCGAACAAAAAGCTGAACTGACTTCTGTATTTGATACCAAAGGGAAGATCGGTGAGTTGGACTATGTTTCGGGCTGGATAATTAAAGCAGTGAAATTTATTAATATCCAGCCGTGCAAAGCAGCCTTTGTTACAACCAACTCGTTAAATCAAGGAGCACAAGTTCACCATGTATGGATGCCGCCTGTGCAAGTGGTTTTTTTGAACGTATGAGCGTGTGATCGGGTGCGGTCATGTATCAGGCCTCTGTATGCGGCGCTTTTCATGGCCGCGGGCCGGTATGGTGATGCGCGAACCTGGTCCAAATCAACTTTCAAAGCTATTTCGCTTGTTGGTGACGAATGGTTTTCCCGGTCCGGATCTGTCCGATCAATCTCCCATAGTTCGTTGACCTCCTCACACGTCTCTCACCTTGACCGCCAATTCGCGTTTCGCATTAAGCCGCCTCGGGATTCCGATATCCTTCATTGCGCGTCAACATTGCCCAGACTGCCCGCGCCATTCTGTTGGCAAGCGTGACCGCGGCCACAAGTTTGGGTTTGCGCCCAAGCAGGCGTTCCAGCCAGGCCCCCTTTTTTATCCCAAAACGTGTTGCCGCAGTTATCACCGACATGGCTCCTCGGATGAGTTGGCTCCGGATGTCCGCCTGTCCCATTTTTGAGACCCTGCCGAGACGGCTCTTGCCACCGGTAGAATGTTGCTTGGGCACCAAGCCCAACCAAGCCGAAAAGTCCCGCCCTCGTTTGAAGCACGTCATGTCAGGCGCAAACGCTTCGATCGCCATCGCGGTTTGCACCCCGATACCAGGCATGGTCTGCAACCGCTTTGCGGTCTCAGAGACTTTTGCCGCTGCCTTCATCGCCTCGGTCGCATCAGATATCTTTGCTGTCAGCTGCTCGATATGATCAACGTATACGCGGGCAATATCTCTGACCTTTTCCGAAATGAGGGCCGTATCGTCTTCGATCATAGCCATCAGTTTCTTGATCCCTGTTTTACTTTTTGGGGCAATGTGCCCGTGCTCCGAGAGGTGCGACCGAAGAGCATTAACCGTCTGGGTGCGTTGTCCGATGAACATTTGACGGGTGCGATAGGCCATAGCGCTGACCTGCTACTCCTCCGACTTGACCTCGACAAATCTCATGTTCCTGCGTGAAACCGCTTCCGTGATTGCTTCCGCATCTGCCGTGTCGTTCTTCTGACGTTTGACATACGGTTTTACGTATTGCGGGGGAATAAGTCGCGTACCATGGCCCAACTTGCCGATCTCTCGTGCCCAGTCATGCGCCGTTGCGCAGGCCTCCATTGCAACTAGGCAGTTCGGTTGTTCAGACAGGAAGGGCAAAACCTGACCCCTGGACAGCTTTTTGCGGAAAACCACTGTCCCGTCGTTAAGTGTCCCGTGCAGATGGAAAACGTTCTTTGCAAGATCAATGCCGATAATGGTAGCGTGTGTCATGTGGATGCCTCCAGTTTCTATGCTTCCGTGGCGTCTTTCGACGACACTTGGCACATTGTGATGCCTTCAGGTGGCGGCATCCACACCATCAACTTTGGCCCATTGTTTTCTCAAAAGGTATCGAGATAAATTTTGCACATAAGAACATAAGATGGAGCAATAATGCGGCGAATAACGCAGCAGTGATTTGTTCGATTCTTGGTCTTCAGCAACGGTCGCGCCTTCCAAAAACTCTTTTCGAAGAAGGTTTGGCTCAGCGTGTGGAAAGTATTGGGCCGTACCTGATACCAAATACTGAGCAAGTGGTAATGCAGTCTCTCACCTCGATTTCAGGGCTGACACCAATGCTGACAGGCAATAGCCCATATGACGGCGGGAACCTACTCATTGATAAAATTGAGCGTGATAAGCTCATCAATGCTTATCCAGAAGCGAATAGGTTTATAAAAAAGTTATATGGCTCAAGGGATTATATCAGTGGAGAGCAACGATACTGCATCTGGGTTTCGGACAGTGATGCAGAAGACGCCGCGAGAATACCAGAACTTAAAGAAAGATTTGATGCAGTCGCCGCTGCGCGACAGAGCGGCGGTCAAGTTGCGAAAACTCTCTCGAAACACCCACACAAGTTCCGATACACTCACACAGCGGAGAATAGTGTGATTATCGTTCCGCGTGTATCGTCGGAAAACAGGCGGTACATCCCAGTTGGGCTACTACCGTTTGATACTATTGTGTCAGATTCAGCGCAGGCGATATATGATGCGCCTCTTTGGAACTTGGCAATACTTCTAAGTCAAATACATATGGCGTGGGTTAAGGTTTTGGCTGGCCGACTTAAGACGGATATAAGGTATTCGTCTGCCATTTGCTACAACACCTTCCCCGTCCCCAAACTGACCGAAAAGAACCGCGCCGATCTGACAGCGGCAGCGGAAGGCATCCTTCTGGCCCGCGAGGCCCATTTTCCCGCCACCATCGCCGATCTCTACGACCCTGAAAAAATGCCCGCCAACCTCCGCGCGGCGCATGACCACAACGACGAGGTGCTGGAACGCATCTACATCGGCCGCCGCTTCCGCAACGACACCGAACGGCTGGAAAAGCTGTTCGAGATGTACACGAAGATGACGACGAAGGTGAGCGCCTAAGCTTTGCCATAGCCCGAATGTGTGCTATGAATGCGCATGATCCACCCACAGGAGGGACACATGGCCAAACGCGCTACCAACCTGACCATTGACCCGGTGCTTCTGGATGAAGCCCGCGCGTTGAATATCAACCTGTCCGCCACCTTCGAGGCCAGCCTGCGCGACGCGGTGCGTGCGCGCAAGGCGGCCGCTTGGCTGGAAGAAAACCGCGCGGCGATCCAAAGCTCGAACGAGTGGGTGGAAAAGCACGGCCTGCCGCTTGAAAAATACAGGCAGTTCTGATGGCGCAATACGACCTGTTCGCCGACCCTGGGGGCAATGGCTATCTTCTCGATGTGCAGAACGACCTGCTGGAAGGGCTCAACGTGCGCGCGGTGGTGCCGCTTTTGCCGCAAGACAGAGCCCCCATCGCCGCCAGCCGCCTGAACCCGATGTTCCAGATCGACGGTGCGCCATACCTGATGATGACGCAATACATCGCCGCCGTCCCGATCGGCATTCTGAAGGCCCCTTTGGGGGATTTGTCTGACAGGTTCGACGCGATCACCAGCGCGCTCGACATGTTGTTTCACGGGTTTTGATCATGGCTCAGGTTCCCTCCGTCTCCGTCAAATACGCCGCCAATGGCAGCTCGACCAAGTCGAACGAGTTGGGCATGCGCGCGATGCAGGAACGTGCCTATGAAAAGCGGGGCGAGCAATACCTGCTGATCAAGTCGCCCCCGGCGTCAGGCAAAAGCCGCGCGCTGATGTTCATTGCCCTCGACAAGCTGGATAATCAGGGCCTGCGTCAGGCCATCGTCGTGGTGCCGGAAAAATCCATCGGGTCCAGCTTCAACGACGAGCCGCTGAGCAAGTATGGCTTCTGGGCGGACTGGACCGTCCAGCCGCAATGGAACCTGTGCAACGCCCCCGGTGGGGATGACGGCAAGGTCGGGGCCGTGGGCAGGTTTTTGGCGAGCGACGAAAAGGTGCTGGTCTGCACTCATGCCACGTTCCGTTTTGCCGTGGACAAGTTCGGCATCGAGGCGTTTGATGATCGCCTGATCGCGGTGGATGAGTTCCACCACGTCTCGGCCAACCCCGACAACAAGCTGGGCACGCATCTGGGCGCGCTTGTCGCGCGCGACAAGGTGCATCTGGTCGCCATGACCGGATCGTATTTCCGTGGTGATGCCGAAGCTGTTCTGTCACCCGAGGATGAGGCAAAGTTCGATACGGTCACCTACACCTATTACGAGCAGCTGAACGGCTATAAATACCTCAAGACGCTCGACATCGGGTATTTCTTCTATTCTGGCTCCTATGCCGACGACATCCTCAAGGTACTGGACCCATCCGAGAAAACGATCCTGCACATCCCGAACGTGAATTCGCGGGAAAGCACGAAGGACAAGCACCGCGAGGTTGAGCATATTATCGATGCGCTTGGCGATTGGCAGGGCAGCGACCCCGCTACCGGGTTTCAGTTGCTCAAGACGCCCGAGGGGCGCGTGCTACGCATAGCCGATCTGGTGGATGATGAACCGGCCAAGCGCGACAAGGTTTCCGCCGCGCTGAAAGACTCCACGCAGAAGAACAACCGCGACCATGTCGACATCATCATCGCTCTGGGGATGGCGAAGGAAGGGTTCGACTGGATCTGGTGCGAACACGCCCTGACGGTCGGCTATCGCGCCAGCCTGACCGAGATCGTGCAGATCATCGGGCGCGCCACCCGCGATGCCGAGGGCAAAACGCGCGCGCGCTTCACCAACCTGATTGCCGAGCCCGACGCGGCTGCTGAAGCGGTGACCGAGGCTGTGAACGATACACTGAAGGCCATCGCCGCGAGCCTGCTGATGGAACAGGTCCTGGCCCCGCGTTTTAACTTCACGCCCAAGACTGTGAAAAGTGGCCCTGTCGCAGGGTTCGATTACGGTGAGGGCGGCTATGATCCGAACAAGGAGAACGTCGGCTTCAACGAGGCCAGCGGTCAGTTCCAGATCGAGATCAAGGGCCTGGTCGAACCCAAGAGCAAAGAGGCCAAGCGCATTTGTCAGGAAGACCTGAACGAAGTGATTACCGCTTTTGTGCAGGACAAGACCACGATCGAGCGTGGGCTGTTTGATGAAGAACTGGTCCCCGAAGAGCTGACCCAAGTGCGCATGGGCAAGATTGTCGGTGCCAGGTTCCCGGAACTGGATACGGAAGATCAGGAGGCCGTGCGCCAGCATGCAGTAGCCGCGCTTAACCTGACGCAAAAGGCCAAGCAAATCGCGCTGACAAGCGGTGATGACGGTGAAGTGTCCGCCAATACAGCGCTGATCGATGGGGTGCGCAAATTCGCCATGGATGTGCGCGAGCTTGATATCGATCTGATCGACCGGATCAACCCGTTCGGGGAAGCCTATGCGATCCTGGCCAAAACCATGAGTGAGGAAAGCCTCAGGCAAGTTGCAGCGGTGATTTCGGCGAAGAAAGTGCAGCTCACCCCGGAAGAGGCGCGTGCGCTGGCCAAACGTGCCGCCGCTTTCAAGCAGGAACGAGGGCGCCTGCCGTCGATTACATCGGTTGACCCGTGGGAGAAGAAAATGGCTGAAGGCGTGGCCTATCTTGTGCGCATGAAGCAGGAGGCCGCCAATGGCTAACGGCTTCACAGATGAAGATGACGCATTGCTGGCCGAGCTGGGCGTCGAGGTCGACACCAAGAAGCACGTCTCCCGCACCCCGCGTGAAGAGCGGATCATCGCGGGTTTTGAAGAGATCCAGCGTTTTGTCGAGGCGCACGGTCGCCGCCCACAGCATGGCGGGGAAAAGGATATCTTCGAGCGCCTGTATGCAGTGCGTCTCGATCGGATCAGCGAGTCACAGGAATGCCGTGATCTGATTGAGCCCATAGATCATCAGGGACTGCTGAGTGGCGCATCACTTGCGCTGCCAGGTAACACGGAAGAACTTGACGACAACGCGCTCCTTGACGCGCTAGGGATCGAGGTTGAAACGCCTGCGATCACAGAACTGAAGCATGTCCGGTCAACGGCAGAAAAGAAGGCTGCGGAAGAGATCGCGGCCCGCAACCGCTGCGAGGATTTCGCGCGTTTCAAGCCGCTGTTCGAGCAGGTGCAAAAGGAACTCGACAGCGGTTTGCGCGAGGCACGGAAATTCGAGCTGAAATCGGAAATCGAACCTGGCCGCTTTTTCATCGTAGGTGGCCAGAAAGCCTATGTCGCCGAAATGGGGGAAATGACACTCACGGATCAAGGACGCACAGATGCGCGACTCCGGGTGATCTTCGACAATGGGACCGAAAGCAATATGCTGATGCGGTCACTGCAGCGGGCCCTGAACGCAGATGGCGATGCCGGGCGGCGCATATCTGAGCCGCATGCAGGGCCGCTCTTCTCAGACCGGACGATGGACGGCGATGAGGCCAGCGGAACCATCTATGTCCTGCGCAGCAAATCCGATCACCCGCTGGTGGCCGAGAACCGCGACCTGGTTCACAAGATCGGTGTGACCAATATGAGCGTGGAAAAGCGCATTGCTGGGGCGCAGTTGCAGCCGACATTCCTGATGGCCAATGTCGAAATCGTCGCGACCTATGAACTCTACAACATAAACCGCACCCGCCTCGAAAACTTGATCCATCGCATTTTTGAGCCAGCGCGGCTTGATATCGAGATCATGGACCGCTTCGGGCGGCCTGTAACCCCGAAAGAATGGTTTCTGGTGCCGCTCTTCGCGATCAATGACGCTGTCAAAAAGATCAAGGACGGCACGATTGCCAGTTTTGCCTATGATCCGGCTCAGGCGAAATTCATCCGCCGATCAGGGGGAGCATAGTTGGCTTTTCGTTTCTGGCGGCGCGTCCGCCTTGCTCCCGGTGTGACGCTGAACCTGTCGAAATCGATGGGATCGCTTTCGTTCGGCCCACCTGGTGTGAAATATACCATCAGCCCGCGTGGGAATCGGGCGACTGCCGGACTTACGGGGACTGGGCTGTTCTACACGATTCATGACCGCAAGCGTGCTGGACGGAGTAGTGCTGCGCCTGGTTCTGAAGTGGCGGAGCGCGATCGTTTGAAGCTTGGCTTTTTTCAGCGACTGATCACCCCGGCTGATGAACGCCATTTTGTTGATGGCATTCGGGCGCTGAATGAGGGCGATCAAGATGGCGCCTTGGATGCGTTGGAAGAGTCTCAGGATCTGCCTGATGCGTCTTGGATGGCCGGAATGATCCGTCTGCGGCGGGAAGAATTCGACCGCGCCAGAGCACATTTTGAAGTTGCGCTGGCAGGTCGAAACGCACTTGGTGCGCTCTTTGCCAAATATGGTATTGCAGCTCAGGTCAGCTTGCCGATCACCCCTGACGTATTCGCCCATGTGTTTCCGCGTGAGCGTGGCACGCAGTTGGCACTGGTGGAAATTGCCCAGCTTGAAGGCCGACATGGCGACGCAATGGCGCATCTCGAGAGGTTAATGGAGATCGACCCGACGGATCCGATCATTCTGCTTTCGTTTGCCGAGCTTGCGCTTGATACGCCGGATGATCTTGCAATGATGGAACGTATCGTGCGTGATACGGTGAGCGTGCAAAACGAAACGCCGGTTGACACGACGATCCTGCTCTATCGCGGGAAGGCGCTGGCGGCGATGAACTTACCAGATGCGGCCATCGATGTGCTGACGCTGGCAAACCGCCGTCGCAAAGACCGCCCGGAAGCGCTGATGCACCAGATCCGTTACGACCGCGCAGTCCTCTATGAACAGCTCGGCCATAAAGCCCAGGCACGGCGTGAATTCGGACGTCTGTTTGCCGCTGATCCAGACTTTGAGGATGTGGCCGAGAGGCTGAAGATATAACCATTGATCATTCATCTATGATTTAGCTGACGAATGATCTTGATAGAGTTTCAGCGAAAGAGTGCAATTGGGTAACATGTCGTCAGTAAAGGCGCGTGACACCAACGCGCCTTTTTTGATGGCCGCGCTTTCGATTTTATTCCCGTGTTGCAGTCAGGGGCCGCATGTCCTTGCCTGTTCCCGTAACACCGCATAATCCGCCAGCCACTCAACGATCAGCGCCCCTTCAGGCAATGCAGCGAGTTCTTCCGCAACCCGCGTCTGTTCCGCCCGACTGTATTCCACCACCGGCAGACAGGCGCTGTAAGGCGTATCAGAACCCGCCTTTTCGCAGGCGGTCAAGAAGGTCATCACCGCTGCGAGGGCGATCTGCGGCCGCGTCCAGCATTTTGTGCTGTGCATGATGGGTGTGCTCCAGATTGGTCAGGCGCTCTGCTGCACGCCCGGCGCGTTCGCCCGGGCGGTGGAGATTGAGGAGAAAGAGGACGGATGCGAGGATTTTGAGGCTTGTCTATTTGGTCTGGAATGCTTCAAAGAGTGGCCAGATATCAAGGAGTGCGTTGATCCCCGCCGGACTGACCGGAACAGGGTCACCCTTCTCGTCTCCCGCACCCGTCCAGTCTTTGATCGCGATGCCGTCGGTGTAGAACTCTTCAGCCTCAATCTCCAGTGTGTCGGGCAGCTCTAGCTGGCTTTGAGCCAACTTACGTGCGGCCATCATCAGAGCGGTGGTCATGGGCGCAGCAGGATTTCGACGCCATGGCCCAGATTAAGCCCTTGTGGGCCCATGGATAGGTTGAGGTGCAGCATATTTATCCTTTGCGAGTAAAATGAAACTATTGATCATTTGCTTTGAGGTGTTTCGGGCATCAGGCTCAGCCTAGCTAAGTCCCG
This sequence comes from Yoonia sp., assembly GCF_036007805.1. Taxonomy (GTDB): domain Bacteria; phylum Pseudomonadota; class Alphaproteobacteria; order Rhodobacterales; family Rhodobacteraceae; genus Yoonia. The sequence continues at coordinate 370 of NZ_DASYOK010000153.1, read as the reverse complement.
CATTAGCCACTCACTCACGAAACGACCCACTGTAGGCCCCCCATCGCGCATGTTGGGGGGCCTATTTGTCTGGGTGATCCGAAGGTAAAAGATCAAATTGCGGGATTGTGAAACGAACAGGACGCTGTGTGCTGAGCTTTGACCCCGTCAGTAGGTCCCGCGGGCATTGGTGAGCGTATTAGTTTGGTGAAACACTAACGTATTGAAACTGTGTGGAAAACCAGCTGTTTAGAGCGTTTCCATTTTATGTTGATGCATAGCCTGCATTTCTGAGGAAGTTCCAGCATTCGTCTGGTGTGAACAGGTCACAGATATTGCCGATGGCGGCAAAGAGGTCTGTGAAGGTTCTCGCGCCGACCTTTCGCAGATG
>NZ_DASYOK010000152.1:0-22616 GCF_036007805.1 Yoonia sp. | reverse complement strand
CCCTTCGAGCCGCAACCGTCCTAGCTGCTGGGACACCGCAGCCTGGCGTGCAGATAGCAGTTCTTCCAATTCGGTAACTGATTTTTCACCTGTTGCCAGATGGCAAAGGATCATCAGGCGGCCTTCGTGACTGATCGCTTTGAGATAATTCGTCGCGATTGTCGCGTTGTCCATCATCTCGTCCAAGCGAGCATCATCAACGTCAGTATCAAAAACCGGAAGTGTCATAAGCCTTGGAGCCTCACGCGAATCTTACTGTTAAAGTCAAATTATCTGCGCCTGTAATTGGGCTTTTACCGTCAAATTACTACCTCCAAGCGCGCCAAAACGGCACTTTTTTGGGCTATTTGTCTGATTTTGCCAGAATTACGCCCTCTCGCTCGAGCATTTGCCCTAAAAGTCCCCAGAAAAAATCATCGCCGGGATAGCCCTCGATCCGGTTTGTTTCGACGCCCTCAACCAGCAGAATAAAGGTCGGCGTGAAATTGATCCGTCGCGCAAGCACGATGTCGGAAGGCATCGGATCAAGCAGATTGACACGGCGCAGCGGGGCGGCCGCCCCTTCGTCTGTCTTGGGGTAGATGGGACCGATTTCTTCGTGCCACCGCGCGCACCACAGACAGCCTGGTTCTTCGGCCATCACCAGCCGCACCTCTGCCCGTGCAGAGGCCGCAGAGATCAGCGTCACTGCAAGCGCAGCAATCGCGAGGCGGATAATAAAACTAGCTTTATTCATAAACATTCAATAATTCTAATATGAATCATGTTTGCAATCAAGGAAAACAACTCATGCTGGACGTAAGCTTTTTTGGTGCTGCGGTCGCTGGGCTGTTGTCGTTCTTTACGCCCTGTGTTTTGCCGATGGTGCCGTTTTACCTTTGCTATATGGCCGGCACATCTATGTCCGAGCTGCGTTCCGATGACGCGATCAGCCCGACTGTGCAGCGCAGGCTGATTGTTTCTGCGGTGTTCTTTGCTTTCGGCGTCACAACCATCTTTGTGCTCTTGGGCATGGGCGCGACCGCGGTCGGACAGGCCTTTGGGATGTGGCGCGATACCTTGCGCTATGTCGCGGCCGGGGTATTGTTGGTCTTTGGCTTGCATTTTCTGGGAGTGATCCGCGTACCGCTGCTTTACCGCGAAGCCAAGATTGAAAGCACGGCCGAACCGACAACGATCATCGGTGCCTATGTTATGGGTTTGGCTTTCGGCTTTGGCTGGACGCCCTGCGTCGGCCCCGCACTGGCGGCGATCCTGATGGTCGCCAGCGGGATGGGTGACATCTGGCGCGGTGGTCTGCTTTTGCTGGTTTACGGCCTTGCGATGACGGCACCTTTCGTTGTCGCGGCGTTTTTCGCCCGCCCGTTCCTGAGCTGGCTTCAGCGCAACCGCAAATACCTCGCGCATGTTGAACGCGTCATGGGTGTGATGCTGATCATCTTTGCTGTGCTGATCGGAACCAATTCGGTCAACTACATCGCCCAGTGGATGATCGAAGTCATGCCCGCATTTACCAACCTCGGATAAAGGAAGTGACCATGATGTTTCGCCGTTTTCTCGCTCTTGCAACGCTTGTTCTGGCTCTCCCGGCTTTCGCCACGCCTTTGGGTGACGACGGTCTGCACAAAGCCGACTGGATGCATGACACCTTCAAGGATCTGCGCGAGGACCTTGCCGAGGCGAATGCCGAAGGCAAGCGCCTGATGGTCATCATTGAGCAGCGCGGTTGCATCTATTGCACCAAAATGCACGAAGAGGTTTTCCCCACACCTGAAATCACTGCGATGCTCAATGACGCATTCTTTGTAATCCAGATCAACATGTTCGGTGATGTCGAAGTGACAGATTTTGACGGGACCACTTTACCCGAAAAGGATATGGTGCGTCGCTGGAATGCCCTGTTTACGCCCACAATGATGTTTTTCCCGCAGGATGTGGAAGAGGGACAAATTGCAAGCCAGGCGGCTGTAGCCGTGATGCCCGGGGCCTTTGGGCGCTGGACTACGTTGAACTTGCTCAACTGGATCAATGATGAAGGCTATCTTGGTGATGAACCCTTCCAGAAATACCATGCAAGGATCATTCAGGAGCAGGGAATAACTGAATAAAATCATATGTTTGAGCATAAACATTCAAATAAATGATTTTGTTGTTGCGATTCTAACAATCTGTAGTCTACGGTATACGAAACACATTTGTGATCCAGGGAGGGACCATGAAGCAGATACTAAGCGCAGGTGTCGCGATTGCCTTAGCGACCGTAGGCTTTGCTGAAGGTGTGACGCCCGATAGCGTCGTTTACAGCGAGTATGGTGAAGTCGAAGTGTCCCTGTCCGGTCAACCGGGTGATGCGGCGGCAGGTCTCGAAATCATGGTTTCACGTGGTAAGGGCAATTGCATTGCATGCCATCAGGTGACCGCTCTGGAAGAGTACCCGTTTCACGGAGAAGTTGGCCCAACGCTTGATGGTGTGGGCGAATACCGTACCGCAGCCGAGCTTCGTGGCATCGTTGCAAATGCGAAGATGACCTATGACGGCACAATCATGCCGGCGTTCTACCAGACAAGCGGGTTTTACCGCCCGGGCAATGCTTTCACTGGGAAAGCTGCGGAAGGCGAACTGTCCCCGCTGCTGACCGCTCAGGAAATCGAAGATGTGGTCGCATATCTTCTGACACTTAAAGACTGATCTGCCACTGGCAGACCGAGAGGAGATCTTATGAAACTTACACGTAGACATACGCTTATGATGGCGTTTGGTTCCGCGGTTGCCGCTGTTATGCCGTTTCGTGCATTCGCTGCGGTCGAGGATAATATCGCAGCGTTTACCGGCGGGGCTGCTGTCGGCAGCGAGGGCATCACGTTGATTGCCCCTGAAATCGCCGAGAACGGCAACACTGTGCCAATCGAAGTGAATGCGCCGGGTGCCGAGGCGATCATCGTCTTTGCCGCAGGCAATCCGACACCTTCGGTTGCGACATTCAATTTCGGTCCAATGGCCGCATCCCAATCTGCCGCGACACGTATTCGTCTGGCAGGCACGCAGGATGTCGTTGCGATCGCCCGTATGCCTGACGGCAGCTTTGTCCAAGCACGTCAGGAAGTAAAAGTGACCATTGGCGGCTGCGGCGGCTGAGTGAGGAAAGAAAACAAATGGCAGATAATGTAACACCCCGCGTTCGCGTCCCCCGTGATGCCACCGCTGGCGAAGAAATCACCATCAAGACACTGATCAGCCATCCGATGGAGTCTGGTCAGCGCAAAGATGGCGACGGCAACCTGATCCCGCGCTCGATCATCAACCGTTTCACATGCACGTTCAACGGCGAGACTGTGATTGATGTCACTTTGGAACCAGCGATTTCAACGAACCCGTATTTCGAGTTTCAGGCCATCGTGCCAGCGACGGGGACGTTTGAATTCACTTGGTATGACGATGATGGCGCCGTCTACACCGACAGCAAAGACATTACCGTCGGGTAACCGCGGAACACACGCCAGGGAGGGCCGATGTCCATGAAATCACTGTTTAAGGGCGGGATAACCGCGATAGCACTTCTTTCCGCTTTCGCGGCAAACGCGGACGAAGAGGCTGATCTGATCATCAATGAAGAGATCGAGATCACAGTCCGGACCGATGCGCCAGCGCATGTTGAAAACCTGAGTACGATCTATTCGGGTTGGGTGTTTCGCTCGACGGAAACACAAGCTTTGCAGATGGATGATTTCGAAAACCCCGGCATGATCTTTGTCGATGATGCGATCGAAGCGTGGAACACCGCAGAAGGCACAGAAGGTCAATCCTGTGCGGCCTGTCACGGTGCGCCGGAAGAAATGGCCGGCGTGCGCGCTGTCTACCCCAAATGGAACGACGAAGCCGAAGAAGTGCGTACAATTGCGATGCAGGTCAACGGCTGCCGGACAGAACAGATGGGGGCCGACGAGTGGAAATACGATGGGAACGAGATGCTGAACATGGAGGCGCTCTTGGCGTCTGTGTCACGCGGCATCCCTGTGAATGTGGCCATCGACGGCCCCGTTCAGGCGATGTGGGAAAAGGGCCGTGAACTCTACTATACACGGTTCGGCCAGCTCGATCTGTCTTGCGCCAATTGCCACGAAGACAACTATGGCAACAACATCCGTGCAGATCACCTGAGCCAAGGCCAGACCAACGGGTTTCCAACCTATCGTCTGAAGAACGCCAAGCTGAACGGTGTGCAGGGTCGCTTCCGCGGATGTATTCGTGACACCCGTGCGGAAACCTACGCAGTCGGTTCCGAAGAGTTCATCGCGCTGGAACTTTACGTGGCTTCACGCGGCAACGGCCTCTCGGTCGAAGGCCCGTCCGTCAGAAACTAATCCTCCCTGAACTGCCCGCTTCAACCAGTTTGAGGCGGGCATTTTCAAACCAAATATATTCACAAATTAGAATATGATAGCACAAGAGGCTCGATAACTCACATGATCTCACGTCGCGATTTTCTGCAGGCCAGCATGGCGGCTTCGGCGATTGTCGGAGCGTCGGGCTTTGGCAATTGGGGTAAACTGGCAGCGCAGCAAGCGTTGAGCCAAAACGATCTGCTTCAGTTTGACACCTTCGGGAATGTTTCACTGATCCACATCACTGACATTCATGCCCAGTTGAAGCCGATCTGGTTCCGCGAGCCTGAAATCAATCTTGGCGTTGGGTCCAACAAAGGGGCGGTGCCACACATCACCGGTGCTGACTTCCGCAGGCTCTACGGCATCGAAGACGGCAGCGCGTCGCATTACGCGCTCAGCTATGATGATTTTACCGCCCTCGGTCAGGCCTATGGCAAGATGGGCGGCATGGACCGTGTCGCCACTGTGATCAACAGCATCCGCGCGGACCGGCCCGATGCGTTGTTGCTGGATGGCGGCGATACATGGCACGGCTCTTACACCTGCTACAAAACCGAAGGGCAGGATGTCGTGAACATCATGAACCTGCTCAAGCCCGATGCGATGACCTTCCACTGGGAATTCACGCTTGGTTCTGACCGCGTGCGCGATATCGTGGCTGATTTGCCCTTTGCCGCGCTGGGCCAGAATATCTTTGACGCCGAATGGGATGAACCCGCCGAGGATTTCGCCCCCTACAAGTTCTACGAGAGTGGCGGCGTGAAAATTGCAGTCATCGGGCAGGCCTTCCCCTATATGCCCATCGCCAACCCCGGCTGGATGTTCCCTGAATACTCGTTCGGCATCCGTGACCAGCGCATGCAGGAAATGGTCGACGAGGTGCGCGGGCAGGGTGCGGAACTGGTTGTCTGCCTGTCCCATAACGGTTTCGATGTAGACAAGAAGATGGCCGAGCGGGTCACAGGAATTGATGTGATCCTCGCAGGTCACACCCATGACGCGCTACCGGAACCTGTTTTGGTCGGTGAGACGATTGTAGTGGCCTCTGGCTCTAACGGAAAATTCGTCAGCCGCGTTGATCTTGATGTGCGCGATGGCCGGATGATGGGCTTCCGTCACAAATTGATCCCGATCTTCTCGGATGTGATTGAACCTGATGCCGAGGTCGCCGCCGCCATTGACGCGGAACGCGCGCCCTTCCTGGATGAATTGACCGAAGTTATCGGCAAGACGGCCGATGACACGCTGCTCTACCGCCGCGGCAACTTTAACGGGTCATGGGATGATCTGATCTGCGATGCTCTGATCCAAGAGCGTGACGCCGATATCTCGATGTCACCCGGTGTGCGCTGGGGCCCGTCGATCATGCCGGGGCAGGACATTACCCGAGAGGATATCTGGAACGTAACGTCCATGACCTATCCGAACGCTTATCGCACTGAAATGACAGGTGAATTTATTCATGTCATCATGGAAGATGTGGCCGACAACCTGTTCAACACAGACCCTTACTATCAGCAGGGCGGTGACATGGTCCGCGTGGGCGGCATGGGCTACAGCATTGATGTGAGCAAACCCATCGGACAGCGCGTCACGGACATGACACTGCTGAAAACCGGTGAGGCGATTGATCCCGCCAAGACCTATGTGGTCGCAGGCTGGGCCTCGGTCAATGAAGGCACCGAAGGTCCACCGATCTGGGATGTCGTTGAAAACCATATTCGCAATTTGGGCACCGTTCAGGTGACACCGAACACAAGCGTCAAAGTCTCTGGCGCATAAGGAGAAAACAGGAAATGGATGAGCTCTTCAAACCGTCCAGACGCACGTTTTTGCGCGGAAGTGCTGCGATTGCGGCTGGTACTGTCGCAGGTCAGGCGGCGGCGCAGGATGGCCCCGACCCCAAGATCACGGAATTGCAGGACTGGGCGTCCTATACAGGTGTTGGTGTTGACGAAACGCCCTACGGCCTGCCGATCAGCTTTGAAAGCGATGTGGTCCGCCGGAACGTGGAGTGGCTGACCGCCTCGCCGATTTCGTCGATCAACTTTACGCCGATCCATGCGCTCGACGGGACAATCACGCCACAAGGTTGCGCGTTCGAGCGCCACCACTCAGGCGCGATCGAACTATCGAAAGACGACTACCGCCTGATGATCAACGGTCTGGTCGACCGACCCCTGATTTTCACCTACGCCGATCTGGAACGTCTGCCGCGTGAAAATCATGTCTATTTCTGCGAATGTGCCGCGAATACCGGCATGGAGTGGGCAGGGGCGCAGTTGAACGGTGCCCAGTTCACCCATGGTATGATCCATAACATGGAATACACCGGCGTGCCGTTGCGGACGCTGCTGCGTGAAGCAGGTCTCGATGTCGCGGGCGATCTGGCGGATAAGTGGGTCTATGTGGAAGGCGCTGATGCCTCATCCAATGGCCGTTCCATCCCGATGGAGAAGGCGCTGGATGACGTGCTGGTGGCGTTCAAAGCCAATGGCGAAGCGCTGCGCATGGAGCATGGCTATCCTGTGCGCTTGGTCGTTCCCGGTTGGGAAGGCAACATGTGGGTCAAATGGCTGCGCCGCGTCGAAGTGACAGATATGGCCGTTGGCAGCCGCGAAGAAACGTCCAAATACACCGATGTCTACGAGAACGGCATCGCGCGCAAATGGACATGGGTCATGGATGCGAAATCCGTGATCACCTCACCAAGCCCTCAAATGCCGATCACGCACGGGCAGGGCCCGCTTGTGATTTCCGGCCTTGCATGGTCCGGCCATGGGCAGATCACCCGTGTTGATGTCTCCAAAGACGGGGGCATCACATGGGAAACAGCACGACTTGGCAAGCAGGGCGATACCAAAGCCCTGACCCGCTTCTATCTGGACACCGACTGGGACGGCAGCCCGATGCTCTTGCAATCGCGCGCCATCGACGAGACCGGCTATGTCCAGCCGACAAAAGACCAGTTGCGCGAAAAGCGTGGCGATAACGCGGTCTATCACAACAACTGCATCCAAACCTGGTTTGTAAACGAAGAAGGGGTCGCCGAGAATGTCGAAGTCTCTTAATCTTTTCGTCCCCGCAATCGGTGGCACCGCGCTTTTGCTGGGGCTTGCCTATGGCATTTCCTCGCGTGAATACGGGGCCGCGACGATCGACTCGCTCGAAGCGCGCGTGCAGCAGATCGAGGCAAACGCCGCACAGGCAACCGCCGAAGCGCAGGCTGCAGCCGCAGAAGCGGCGCGGCTGTTGCAAGAACGTGAAGAGCTCGCGGCTCTGGCAGCTGTCAGCGGCGCAAGCCTGACCGCACCGGCACCAGTCATCGAAGGCACCTACGGTTTGGGCCGTGTGGCTTTTGATGAAGAAATCGCCGCATGGGATGTCGATGTCCTGCCTGATGGGCGGGGCCTGCCGGAAGGCCGTGGTGACGTCTATACCGGAGAAGAGGTCTTTGTTGACAAATGCGCCTCGTGCCATGGCGATTTTGCCGAAGGTGTTGGCAACTGGCCTGTACTTGCGGGTGGTTTTGATACTTTGGCTGACGCCGATCCTGTCAAGACCATGGGATCCTTCTGGCCTCACCTTTCAACAGCATGGGACTACATCAACCGGTCGATGCCATTTGGTGAAGCGGGCACGCTGACGCCGGATGAAACCTATGCGATCGTGGCCTATCTTTTGTATTCCAACAACATGGTCGATGACGACTTTGAGCTCAGCCATGAAAACTTCTTGGACGTCGAGATGTATAATGCCGATGGCTTTGTTTTCGATGACCGGCCCGAGCTTGAGTATGCTGAATGGCGCACCGAACCTTGCATGGAGAACTGCAAGGATGGTGTCGAGATCACGATGCGCGCGACTTTCCTTGACGTTACACCGGACGAAGAGGTGGAAGCCGCAGTCACCGCGCCCGCAACCGAGGCCACTCCGGCGGTTGCTGTTGCCGAAGATGCGGGCGGGATTGATCCGGCCCTGATTGCTGCCGGTGAAGGTGCATTCCGCCAGTGCCAGACCTGTCATCAGGTCGGCGAGGGCGCGCGAAACCGCACGGGTCCTGTCTTGAATGGCATGATCGGGCAGACAATCGGGGCGGTTGACGGGTTCCGCTACTCCGGTGTCTTCGAGCAAGCGAAGGCCGCGGGTGAGGTTTGGACTGCGGAAAGCCTTGCTGCGTTCCTGGCTGATCCACGCGGGACAATGGCCGGCACAAAGATGGCGTTCCGCGGTGTCGGGGACGAAGGTGAAGTTGCGGCACTGATCGCCTATCTCGAGAGCTTTGCGGACTGATGCGTCGCCACCTTCTGCTACTTGCCTTTATGGGCGCCGCCAGCCACGGCATTGCCGAAGTTGGCGGTGACCCCGAACGGGGCGAAGAACTCTTTCGCCAATGCAGCAGTTGCCATCAGGTCGGGCAAGGGGCGGTTGACCGGATCGGTCCCCAACTGAACCATATCTTTGATCGCGCTGCGGGCGAGGCCGAGGGTTTTCGGTATTCGGCGGGTTTTGAACGTGCCGCCGCGGGCGGGCTGGTCTGGACCTATGACACGCTCGACAGCTTTATTGAAAATCCCAGAGTGCTGGTGTCCAGTACGCGGATGAGCTTTCGCGGTATCGCCGACCAGCAAGATCGCGATGATTTGTTGGCCTATCTGCGCCTGTTCTCGTCCAGCCCGGCAAACATTCCAGAGGCCGCACCGACAGCGGCTGCAGTGGATCACGCGGTGGCCCCCGCGGTCCTCGCTATCGTTGGCGATCCGGCATATGGCGAATACCTGTCCGGCGAATGCACTGCGTGCCATCAGGCAAGCGGTGCCGCGACAGGTATTCCATCCATTACCAACTGGCCGACAGATGACTTTGTCGTCGCCATGCATGCTTACAAGGAAGGCGTGCGGGCTCACCCCGTCATGCAGATGATGGCGGGGCGTTTATCAGACGAGGAGATTGCCGCCTTGGCGGCTTATTTCGAAAGCATCCAATAACGGGTGCACCATTGGGAGGAAATAAATATGACATTCAGCAGAAGGACGTTTCTGGGAACGGCGGCTGTGACAGCGGGTTTGCTGGCTGCACCGATGGTGCGTGCGCAGGGTAAACCCCGCGTTGTCGTGATCGGCGGCGGTGCCGGCGGTGCGACCGCCGCGCGCTATCTCGCCAAGGACAGTCAGGGCGCGCTCGACGTCACTTTGGTCGAGCCGACACGCACCTATCACACCTGCTTCTTTTCCAACCTCTACTTGGGCGGGTTCCGCGATATTGGGTCGCTCGGTCACGGTTATGGCACGCTTGCGTCGGACTATGGCATCAACGTCATTCACGACTGGGCCGTTGGTGTTGACCGTGACGCCAAGACTGTCACCCTCGCCGGTGGGAGCAGCCTGCCTTATGACCGTCTGATCCTGTCACCCGGCATTGATTTCGTGGACGGTGCCGTTGAAGGCTGGGATGTGTCTGCACAAACCGCGATGCCACATGCCTATAAAGGCGGGACCCAAGCCGAACTCCTGAAGGCGCAGATCATGGCAATGCCGCAGGGCGGTACATTTGCGATGGTTGCACCGCCGAACCCGTACCGCTGCCCCCCCGGCCCGTATGAGCGGATTTCGATGGTGGCGCACCTGTTGAAAGAGACCAACCCGACAGCAAAGATCCTGCTTGCCGATCCGAAAGAGAGTTTCTCCAAACAGGGTTTGTTCGAGGAAGGCTGGAACCGGCACTATGCCGGCATGGTCGAGCGGATCGGGCCGGACTTTGGCGGGGCCAATGTGTCGGTTGATCCGCAGGCGATGACCCTGACGATTGACGGTGACGTCAACGACGTCGATGTCTGCAACGTGATCCCCGCGATGAAGGCAGGCCGCATTGCCGAGATCGCAGGCATCACCGATGGCAATTGGGCGCCGGTCAATGCCGCTGATATGTCCTCCAAGATGGACCCGAACATCCACGTTCTGGGTGATGCTGCCGCACAGGGCGACATGCCGAAATCGGGCTTCTCGGCCAACAGCCAAGCCAAGGTTTGCGCCAATGCGGTGCGCGGTGCTTTGACCGGATCAACCGTGTTCCCGGCACGCTTTGCAAACACCTGCTGGTCTTTGATCGACACCAACGACGGTGTGAAAGTCGGTGCGACATATGAAGCGACCGACGAAAAGATCGCGAAGGTCGACGGCTTTGTCAGTGCGACCGGCGAAAGTGATGAACTGCGCGCGGCCACCTATCAGGAATCGATCGGCTGGTACGACGGGATCGTCGCCGACATGTTCGGATAATCACCTGTCGGGCCTTGATGTTTGTCAGGGTCCGACAAAACGACACTGCTAGGATAGGGACATGGAGGACGTATGATGAAAAATATACTGATCGGCGCAATTTTGACCCTCGCTGCGACACAAGTTGTCGCACAAGAGGCGGTCACTTACCCTTTTGACGGCAGCTTTGACGATGCCACTTTTGCCGTCGAGAATGCCATCATCGGCAAAGGGCTGGTGATCGACTACGTCAGCCACACCGGCGAGATGCTTGCACGGACTGCCGAAGACGTTGGCAGTGAAAAAATGCTCTTTGAGGGGGCGGATATTTTCTTGTTCTGCTCTGCCCAACTCTCGCGCGAGGTGATGGAGGCGGACCCTATGAATATCGCGCATTGCCCCTATGGCATTTTCGTCGCCACGCTGGAAGGCGAGGTCCTGGTGGGATATCGCATCTATCCTGACGGCGAGATGCAAAAGGTCCAGATGCTCTTGGATGAGATCGTACAGGAAGCGGTTGGCGGATAAGGATAACGATGAATTACGACGGATATTTCGCGACAGCACTTGCGCAGTTGCAGGATGAAGGCAACTACCGTGTCTTTGCTAACCTCGAACGCCATCGCGGGAATTTCCCGCAGGCGACCAACCACGGTGCGCAAACCAGCAATGTGACCATATGGTGCTCGAACGACTATCTGGGCATGGGGCAGCACCCTGATGTGCTGTCCGCCATGCATGAGGCGCTGGATACGGTTGGCGCAGGCGCAGGCGGGACGCGGAATATCTCAGGCACGACCCATAACCATGTGTTGCTGGAGGCCGAACTGGCCGATTTGCACAACAAGGAAGCGGCCCTGCTCTTCACCAGCGGCTATGTGTCCAACTGGGCAGCACTTGGCACGCTTGCTGCGAAAATTCCCGATTGTCTGGTGCTGTCTGATGCGCTCAACCATGCCAGCATGATTGAAGGCATCCGTCACTCGAAGGCAGAGCGCCAGATTTGGCGGCACAATGATCTGGACCACCTTGAGCAATTACTGGCCGCCCAGCCGCTTGAGCGGGCAAAACTGATTGCCTTTGAAAGCGTCTATTCCATGGATGGCGATATCGCACCCATCGCCGAGATTTGTGATCTGGCCGAGAAGTACAACGCCATGACCTATCTGGACGAGGTGCATGCCGTGGGCCTTTATGGCCCCCGCGGCGGCGGGATCGCCGAACGTGAGGGTCTGATGGACCGTATCACGGTCATTGAGGGAACGCTGGGCAAAGCTTTCGGCGTGATGGGCGGCTATATCGCGGCCTCGGCTGATCTGTGCGACTTTGTCCGCTCTTTTGCCAGCGGGTTTATTTTTACCACAGCCCTTCCGCCTGCTGTTGCCGCCGGTGCTGCCGCCTCGATCCGGCATCTGAAATCCAGTGCGGCGGAACGTGCGGCCCAGAAAGAAAAAGTCGCCGAAGTCCGCGCGCGACTGGATGCGATTGGCATTCCGCATATCGACAACCCCAGCCACATCATTCCGGTGATGGTGGGCGATCCGGTGAAATGCAAATACCTGTCCGATATTCTGATGCGCGATTATGGCATCTACATCCAGCCGATCAATTATCCGACCGTGCCCAAAGGGACCGAGCGTTTGCGGATCACCCCGTCACCGGTGCATTCAGCCGCCGATATTGACCGCCTCGTCGGTGCCTTGGAAACCCTTTGGACCCAGTGTCAGCTGGCACGCCTGCCAATGGCTGCTCAGTAGGTTTGACTTGCATCAAAGCGCCCCGCGCCCTGCGTTGGTACAGCCAAGATCAATGGATGGGGCCAAGGTATGCTTGAAAATCTGATCGAAACTTACGGTGAAGGGGCCATCCTGATGGCCGTGGGCGGATTGGTGGGGGTGCTGTTTGGTGCCACAGCACAGCATTCGCGGTTTTGCCTGCGCGCGGCCACGGTTGAAGTGGCCGAAGGCAAACTGGGCCCGCGTCTTTCCATTTGGCTGATTGCGTTTTCTGCCGGAGTTTTGGCGGTCCAGACCCTGATTGTACTTGGCTGGCTTGATGTGACGCAAAGCCGTCAACTGGCCACGACAGGCAGCATGTCAGGTGCCATCATTGGCGGGCTGATGTTTGGCGTCGGCATGATTCTTGCGCGCGGCTGCGCCAGCCGGTTGCTGGTCTTGTCGGCTACGGGAAACCTGCGGGCCATTGTCACCGGACTGGTGCTGACGCTGGTGGCGCAATCCGCGCTGCGCGGCGCGCTAGCACCGGCGCGTGAACAGCTGGCATCGCTTTGGGTGGTGCCGGGTGGGGCGATGCGCAGTCTGCTGTCGCAGACTGGTTTGACATCAACACTGGCGGCATTGATCGCGGCGGCGGCTTTGGGCGCGGCGCTTGTGCTCAGCCACCGCCAGAAGGTGAAAACCAGCCACGCAGTGGCCGCTGTCGGTGTCGGGCTTGCGGTGGCACTCGGGTGGCTTGGGACCTATGCGGTTGCCATGCATTCCTTCGAGGTTGTGGCCATATCCTCGGTCACGTTCACGGGCCCGTCGACAGATACGCTTATGGGGCTGGTCAATAGCACCGAACTGCCGCTTGGCTTTGGTATCGGGCTTGTGCCCGGGGTATTTCTCGGTGCAGGTGCCATGGCTTTGGCGACGCATGAGGCACGTATCCAGCGCTTTGGCCCTGATAGCCCGATGGAGGTCTATCTGGTTGGGGCCGCCCTGATGGGTTTTGGCAGTATGCTGGCGGGCGGCTGTGCGGTTGGTGCAGGCATGTCCGGCGGGGCCATTTTCGCGCTGACAGCTTGGGTTGCGGTGGGCGCCATGTGGGTAGGGGCGATGGTCACGCAACGTGTGCTGCACCGCCCCTCACTGGTCATCGCGTGATCTACTCGAATTCCATCTGCTCATAGACACGTCCGGCATTCTTGGTCGCCAGTTCCTCGAATGTGTCCAGATGGGCATAGGGCGATTGATCGACGTAGTAAGCCTCGGCAAGCCCGCCACCGGCCTCAAGATGTTCGGCAATCTTGCCGCGCAGATATTCCAGATAGCCTTTGGTATAAAGGCGCACCTGATCCATGTTGGTCGGATGCCCGTGCCCGGGGATCACATAGGTCGCATTCAGGGGCTCGAACGCGGTGTCCCACGTGTCCAGCCAGTCCAGCGTATTTGTGTCGTCAAAGAGCGGCAGCATCCGTTCGTGGAAGGCGATATCGCCCGCGATCACAAGCTCTTGGTTCGGCAGCCAGACGACAACATCCCCTGCGCTGTGTGAGGGCCCAAGATAGCGGACTTCGATGCGGTAATCGCCAAGTTCGACGATATAGTCATCGCTGAAGGTCTCGGTTGGGCCCTGCAGAAATGTGCCTGCGGCCTTGTCCTTGTTCAGCGATTGCATGGCTTCGAGAATCTGAAAACCGCGGTCTTCGAATTCGGCGGCGGCGTCCTCATGGGCAATGATCGGCACGCCCTGTTCGGCCCAATAGGAATTGCCCAGCATCGCATGGCCCTGGCCGTTTTCATTGACCACCAGAACCACAGGCTCATCTGTGCGCGCCTTGATTTCGTCGTGCAAGGCCGCAGCCAGCACATAGGCACCACCGCCGTTGATCACGACGACACCTTCGCCTGTGACGATAAAGCTGAGGTTATTGTTGTGGCCGCTGTTTTCATAGGTCGGTGGGGCAGTGGCCCCGATGGCGCTGAAGACACCGGGGATAAATTCAACCGGTGCGCTGTAGAGAGCGGAACCGGGATATTGATCCGCGATGTTTTCGTTTGCTTGCGCGGTTGTTGCAAGAACGGCCAATACCGGAAGAATGCAACGTATCATGTCTCTTCACCGACAAAGACAAAGCCATCTCCGCGCCGTTCCGCACGGCCCAAACCGCCATCCGGCAGGTGGAACCCGATCAGGCGCATTTGCGATGTGCTGAGCTGGTCAAGCAAGCCAAGGCGCGTCTGCATGGCCAGTTCAGGATCCTGATCCGACCCCGAGAGCCACGCCGGTTTCTCGAAGGCGATATGATGGTTCACGATGCTATCACCAAGGATCATGATGTTTTCACTGCCCATCTGTACCTCGAACGCCATATGACCGGGGGTATGGCCGGGGGTCATGCGCGACAGAACGCCGGGCAGAATTTCCTGATCATCCTCAAAGAGGTTGATTTGCTCGGCCAGCAGCTCAAGGCGGCTTTGGGCCCCTACAGCAAAGGTCACACGGCCCTCGTCGATGGTGGAGACGGTGTCGGGATCGGTCCAGTAATCCCATTCGACGCGTCCCATGTGATAGGTCGCGTCAGGGAACATCAGATCGCCGAAATCATCCCGCACCCCCCAAAGATGGTCGGGGTGGGCATGGGTAAAGACCACATCGGTGACGTCAAAAATATCAACGCCCAAGGTATCGAAAGCATCCAGCAACTTCCCGGCGCTGGGCATGAATTCCTGCCCCGCACCCGCATCAAACAGGATCGTGCGGTCACCGCTGCGTAAAAGTGTGAGGTTGCAATCGGGTGTCATGCTGTCGCCTGTGATGCCATAGCGGGCCAGCAGATCATCAACACCTTCCGGCGGTGTGCCTCCGAAAGCAAAGCTTTTCGGCAGGACAAGATTGCCGTCGCTCAGCGTGTTCAGCGTGCGGTCATCCGCCTGTAGCGTTGTTTGCGCCCAAACGGGCTGGGTCAAAGCGGCCGCCAAGCTTGCGCTTGCCCCGCCTTGAATGACTTTTCTGCGTGTCAGTTTCATGGCTCACCTACATATTCTAATATTTGAATGATAAGGCATGAAGGACGTGATTGAAATAATTTTCTTGCGCGTGGCGCGGCTACAAAATCACGCTGTCCCAAGATCGCGGTACATCTCGCGCAGGATGTTTTTCTGGACTTTGCCCATTGTGTTGCGGGGCAGGGCGTCGGTGATGATGTATCGCTTCGGGTGCTTGAAACGTGCAAGTTGCGGCGTGGCCGCTGCGGCGATGTCATCAGTCGTCAGGGTGTGATCGTCCAACACGATTGCTGCCAGCACGGTTTCCCCAAAGTCAGGATGGGCCACGCCGAAAACAGCGCTCTCGACAACGCCGTCAATATCATTGAGCACGTCTTCGATTTCCTTGGGGTAGATGTTGTACCCCCCTGAAATGATCAGATCCTTCTGCCGTCCAACGATCGTGATACGCCCGTCATCCGATTTGACACCCAGATCACCTGTTATGAAAAAACCGTTCTCGCGCAGCTCTTCGGCGGTTTTTTCAGGCATGTTCCAATAGCCCTGAAAAACATTGTCGCCGCGCACCTCGATCATTCCGATTTCATCTGGTCCAACCGGCTGCCCGTCATTGGTGATTTCAACTTCTGTCCCGGGCAGGGCGTAGCCGACTGTGCCTGCCAGCCTTTCGCCGTCATAGGGGTTTGAGGTAATCATGTTGGTTTCGGTCATCCCGTAGCGTTCAAGAATACGGTGGCCGGTTTTGCTTTCAAACGCGGTATGGGTTTCTGCCAGCAGCGGCGCAGAGCCTGATATGAAAAGCCGCATATTCGCGACCAGATCGTGGGTCAGCCGCGTGTCCGCAAGTAAGCGGGTGTAAAAGGTAGGCACACCCATCAGTAGCGTGGATGCGGGTAGTTCGGCAATAATTGCGTCGATATCAAAGCCGGCCATGAACCGGACCTGCGCGCCGGCCAATAATGCGGTGTTCAGCGCCACAAAAAGCCCATGGGTGTGAAAGATCGGCAGCGCATGGATCAGGCGGTCCGCGCTGGTGATCCGCCAAAGGTCTGTCAGGGTTCGGGCGTTCGATAACAGGTTTTTGTGCGACATCATCGCACCCTTTGACCGGCCTGTGGTGCCGGATGTGTAAAGCAGTGCGGCCAGATCATCGGGGCCGCGCGGCACCGTCGCAAAGGTTCCCTCGCAGGTATTGGCCGCCGTGGAAAGGGATCCTGTGCCGTCTGTAGCAAGGGTCAATACCTGCGTATCACCGCCACAGATTGTGGACATCGCGGCAGCATTGCCTGCATCGCACACGACCATGCGCGGGGCCGCATCGGTGATGAAATAGGCGACCTCGCTTTGCGTATAGGCTGTGTTCAGCGGTAAATAGACTGCCCCTGTTTGTACGGCAGCACCGTAAAGGGCGATCGTGTCCATGATCTTGGGGGCCTGTACGACAATCCGGTCACCCGGGTTTACGCCTGCATCCGCCAGCACCTGCGCCAACTGTCCGACGCGCCGCACAAAGCTGTGGTAACTGACCTGTGTCCCGTCATCCAGCGTCAGAAATGTGGCGTCGTTTTCTGCATGGCGTGCAAAGAGTGCATCATAGAGCGTATTGGTCACGATCAGGTTCCCGTCTTGTCGTTTTTGTCACGGATCCTTGTTGGGCGCAGCAGGGCGTCTGTGCAAGATATATTGCTGCCCGCGCCTTGTTGTACCTTTTCTGGTGTTGGATATTGTCAGGTGTGATCCGCCAAGATACGCGTTGACGGCCACAGGGCGACAAATTGTTGAAAAGGAAAAGCCAATGCGCATCGTCGATATCTGCGAAGTGACCAAGCCGATCGCCTCTCCGATCCGGAACGCTTATATTGATTTCAGCAAAATGACAGCGAGTCTGGTGGCCGTGGTCACCGATGTCGTCAGGGACGGCCGCCGCGTTATCGGTTACGGCTTTAATTCCAATGGTCGCTATGGTCAGGGCGGTCTGATCCGTGAACGTTTCAGGGATCGTATCCTTGAAGCGGACCCTGCATCGCTGATCAATGAGGCGGGTGACAATCTGGACGGTCATAAAATCTGGGCCGCGATGATGCAGAACGAAAAACCGGGCGGGCATGGCGAGCGTTCGGTTGCTGTCGGTACGATTGATATGGCTGTTTGGGATGCCATTGCGAAGATCGCGGAAAAGCCGCTTTACCAACTGCTCGCCGAGGGGAAGGGCGTCGCAGCAAACCGTCGCGTCTTTGTCTATGCGGCGGGCGGCTATTACTATCCGGGCAAAGACGACACGGCGCTGCGGCAAGAGATGCGGGGCTATCTGGATCGCGGCTATAACGTGGTCAAGATGAAGATCGGTGGCGCCACGATTGACGAAGACCAGCGGCGCATCGAGGCTGTGTTGGCCGAAATCGGCTCAGAAGCGCAACTGGCCGTCGACGCAAATGGCCGCTTTGATCTCGAGACTGCCATCGCCTATGCCAAGATGCTGCGCAACTATCCGCTGTTCTGGTACGAGGAGATCGGCGATCCCCTCGATTATCAGCTTCAGGCCGCGATGGCAGAGTTCTATCCCGGTCCGATGGCGACGGGCGAAAACCTGTTCTCGCATCAGGACGCGCGAAATCTGATCCGCTATGGAGGGATGCGCCCTGACCGCGATTGGCTGCAGTTCGATTGCGCGCTGTCATACGGGTTGGTTGAATATCTGCGGACGCTTGATGTGCTGGAAGCGGCGGGGTGGTCGCCGTCACGTTGTATCCCGCACGGAGGGCACCAGATGTCACTCAACATCGCGGCGGGTCTTGGGCTGGGTGGCAACGAGAGCTACCCTGATCTGTTCCAGCCCTATGGCGGGTTTCCGGATTCCGTCAGCGTTGAAGACGGCCATATCATCATGCCCGAACTGCCGGGCATCGGTTTTGAGGGGAAATCCGACCTGATCAAGGTCATGCGCGAATTGGCCGAGTAAGCGGATCAGGCAACGATCAGCCAAGCGATCTCGGATTTTCGTCACATTTGATAGTCACTTTCAGTGTACGTAACGTCTGCGCGTCACGTCCGCCCTTCGCGTTGAGACTTCGCAGGGATCGTCGGCACAGGCCTGCCATGAATACAGGCGTGTTCCGCTTTCCCAGTGCAACCGCCGCGCGGTCTGGCGGGAATTTGCGTCAGGTCTGGCAATGTCTTGCCATAAATTTTTGCGAAATTCCCGAAAAAGGAGTCCCATTTCCCGCGCAATTGCGCCACCCTTGGTCCGACCCGAAACGATCCGGGCCAAACTTATGGGCGTAAAGCCCGATCTGGGAGGATTACATGTTTAAAGAAGTATTGCGCAGGCCTGTTGGCCTGCTTGGCGCAGCTGTTGTTGCATTGAGCTTTGGTGCGCCCGCGGTGGCGCAAGAGCAGCTTTCAATCGCGACCGGTGGCACCGGTGGCGTCTATTACCCCATGGGTGGCGGACTTGCCGAGATCATCAACAACCATATCGACGGCTATGCCGCTGCGGCCGAGGTCACAGGCGCGTCGGTCGAGAATATGGGTCTGATCGCGACGGGCGATGCGGATCTGGCCATCGGTCTGGCCGATACTGTGTCACAAGCCTACACAGGCACAGGCCGCTTCGAGGGCCAGCAACTGCCGATGGTTCGCGGCCTTGCGTCGCTCTACGCCAACGTGATCCATATCGTGGCACTGGACGGTTCGGGCATCACCTCGCTTGACGATCTGCGCGGCAAGCGCGTGTCGATCGGCGCGCCCGGTTCTGGCACCGAAGTGAACGCAAATGCGATCCTCGAGGCCAACGGCATCAGCTATGACGATATCGACGAGCAGCGTCTGAACTTCAACGAAACGGCCGATGCGCTGGCCAACGGCGATATCGACGCAGGTTTCTGGTCAGTCGGCGCGCCGACATCGTCGATCCTGAACCTTGCGACGACGCAGGACATCACGATCCTTGCGCTGACACAGGCCGAGCTGGACGCAGCGATGGCGGCAGACAGCACCTTCGCGACCACAACACTTGCCGGTGGCAGCTATAACGGTGTGGACGAAGACATCGCCGTGCTGGGTATTCCGAACGTGCTGACCGTGTCGTCTGAAATGTCCGATGACCTTGCCTACAGCATCACCAAGGCAATGTTCGAGAACATTGCGGACTTGCAGGCCGTACACCCTGCCGCGAATGAGACAACGATTGATTTCACCATTGCTGCGACACCTGTGCCGCTGCACCCTGGTGCGATCCGCTACTATGAAGAAGTCGGTGTGACCATTCCGGATGACTTGCGCCCATGATTGGGCCGATTTGGGAAGGGGGAGGCAAAGTCCTCCCCCTTCTCATTCTACTGCTGCTGCCGGTCTCGGCCGGGGCTGAAGCGCTTGTTGCGACCCGTGAAGATGGCACCGAGATTGCCCGTTTTGATGTGCCGGAAGGCAGCGAATGGTGTGTGCTCTGGAACCACTCTGTCAAAGGGTTTCCCGTGTCCGATTGTTATGAGAACCAGGCAGGCCGGATGGTGTTGATGCATGCGCATCTGCCTGATTTTGCGGCAGGGCTGGATCACATTCCGGGGCGCGGGCGGCAGGTGACGGACGGGCAGGGTGGCTATTTCATTCTCGATATCAACGAACCGGTGCCGGGGAACGCCTATGTCCTGCGTCCCGGTGCAGGCCAGGTTGATCATCGCCTGGCAGTGGGAGATGCCGTTGTGTCCCTCTCTGCGGTTGCGCCGCGCGAACGCGTGCGGATCGCTCTTTTAGGAAGTACGGATCAATGACGACAACACCCGCAGACAACCCGATCCATGCGCCGCAACCACGCTTTGTGGTGGGCGCCATCACGGTCATCGGGATCGCGCTGTCGCTCTTTCAGCTTTACGCCGCAGGCGTGCAGCCGCTGGGCCTGTTTTTTCAGCGGCCCATTCATCTCGGGTTTGTGCTGGTCTTGTGTTTCCTGATCTATCCCGCCTTTGGGCGCAACAAGGCGCGCGGTCCTTTGGGATGGACCATTGATGGCATGCTGATCGTGCTCAGCATTGCTGCGGGGGCTTGGGTGCCCGTGAATATCGACATCATCGCCAACCAGATTTTCCCGCGCGATATCGACGTGTGGATGGGTGTTGTCACGATTATCGTTGTGCTTGAAGCCGCCCGCCGCGCTGTGGGCCTTGGCATGACGCTGATCGGTGTCTTCTTTATCGCCTATGCTTTCGCAGGCAGCCGTGGCGAACTGCCGTTCCTTGCCGACTGGATGCCCGGTATCCTGAACCATCGCGGCTATTCGCTTGATCGTGTCGCGAGCCAGATGACACTCGGAGCCGAGGGGATTTTCGGTATTCCGTTGGGCGTGGCGGCGACTTTCGTGTTCATCTTCGTGCTGTTCGGGGCCTTCCTAGAGGTCACAGGCGCGGGCAAATTCTTTATTGATCTGGCCTATGCCGCCGCTGGCAAACAGCGTGGCGGCCCTGCCAAAGCTGCCGTTATCGCGAGTGCGGGTATGGGCTCGATCTCGGGTTCGGCTATCGCCAATGTTGTGACAACAGGGGCTTTCACCATACCGCTGATGAAGAGACTGGGCTACCGCCCGGCACAGGCCGGCGGGATCGAAGCCGCGGCCTCGACCGGCGGACAGATCATGCCGCCGCTGATGGGCGCAGGCGCCTTCCTGATGAGCGAATTCACCCGCGTACCTTACGTTGATATCGTACTGGTCTCGATCTTCCCTGCGGTCCTCTATTTCGGCACGGTTTACCTGCTGGTGCATATTGCCGCCGTCAAGCAGGGCATGACCGGCCTGACAGCAGAAGAATTGCCAAGCGTGCGCAAGGTACTGGCCGAAGGCTGGCACTTCCTGTTGCCGCTTGTCGCTTTGGTGATGCTGCTTGTGGCGGGGTATTCGCCGATGCGCGTCGGGTTCTATGCGATACTGTCGATCATGGCGGCAGCTTCGGCGCGGGCGCTTTGGGAATTTGCCGCTGCCAAACCGACGGCTGAGGGTTTTGTCGCCCTGTGCAAACGCGGTGTCATCATGACGCTGGCTGCGCTGGAACTGGGCGCGCGCAATGCTGTTGCCGTGTCCGTGGCCTGTGCGGTGGCCGGTATCATCGTGGGGGTTGTCGGTCTGACTGGTCTGGGGCTGAAATTCTCGGCCATGATGATTGCTTTCTCGGGTGGCAATATCGTGCTGGCGCTGATCCTTGTGCTCTTGGCCAGCCTTGTGCTGGGCATGGGCCTGCCGGTGACAGCGGCTTATATCGTGCTGATCATCCTTGTTGGCCCTGCACTGACAGAACAATTCGGCATCCCGCTCTTGATCGCGCATCTTGTGGTTTTCTGGTATTCGCAGGACAGTAACGTCACACCGCCCGTCGCATTGGCCGGTTTTGCCGGTGCCGCGATTGCGGGGTCAAAGCCGATGGAGACAAGTATTCAGGCATGGAAATACGCCAAGGGCCTTTATCTGATCCCGCTGTTCATGGTGTTCAACGAGGAAATCATCCTTGGCGGGCCATTGCCGCTTGTGCTTTGGAGCGGCGCCATCGCGATCCTTGGCCTGGCAGCCTTTGCCGCCATCTTGGAGGGGTTCCTGTGGCGCCCGATGCCGGTCTGGATGCGGGTTCTGCTTTTGCCGGGTGTGGTAGGGCTGTTCTGGCCGTCTCTGACAGTCGAGATTGCGGCGGCGGTGCTGATTGTTCTGTTGCTTGCCATGAACTGGTCGGAGGCGCGCCGTGACAAAGCCCGCGTCGATGGTCCGGCAGCGCCACAGAGCGCCATGGACGGCTAGCACCATGGCGCTGGTCCGTCCGCTTTTCCTTGCGGGGCTTGCCGCCGTGCTGGTCTGGGTGGTCGCGCAGAACCTTGTCTTGGGCCTCGCGCGTACCGAGCTGGACCAGACGCTACTTTTGACAAAACGCGCCGTCGAGGCCGAGGTCGAGCGGTTGCGCTCCTTGCCTGCCGTCGCCGCCGAGGATGTGCGCGTGCGCGATGCGCTGGCCGGCACCGGTTCGTTGGAGGCGGCCAACAGCTATCTGGAAACGGTGGCGGTGCATGCGCAGGCGGGCGAGCTGTTCCTGATCGACGCCGAGGGGGAAACCATTGCGGCCTCGAACTGGAACCGTGCGGGCAGTTTTGTGGGCGAGAACTACGGCTTTCGCCCCTATTTTCAGGAGGCAATGGCAACAGGCCAAGGGCAATTCTATGCGATCGGTGTCACCACCGGTGTGCCGGGGTACTTTTTGTCGACGCGGATTGA
>NZ_DASYOK010000151.1:0-11765 GCF_036007805.1 Yoonia sp. | reverse complement strand
CGCCGCACCATAGCCACCACCATAAAGGCCCGGCGGCGTCAGCACCTCGACATGATCCACTGGCAACTCGTCAATGAAACGCGACGGCATTGCCGATTGCCATTGGCCATAAACACGCCGGTTCGCGGCGAAAGACACAGTGCAAATTTCTTCAGCGCGGGTGATGCCGACATAGGCCAGACGTCGCTCTTCCTCGAGGCCTTTGACCCCGCTTTCGTCCATCGACCGTTGCGACGGAAACAAGCCGTCTTCCCAGCCCGGCAGAAACACGGCAGGGAATTCAAGTCCCTTGGCCGCGTGCAAGGTCATGATGCTCACCTTCTCGCCCTGCTCTTCGGTCTCGTTATCCATGATCAGGCTGACATGTTCGAGAAACCCTTGCAGGTTCTCGAAATTCTCCAAGGCCTTGACCAGTTCCTTGAGGTTCTCAAGCCGCCCCGGCGCTTCCGGCGTTTTGTCATTCTGCCAAAAACCCGTATAGCCGCTTTCATCCAATATCATCTCGGCCAATTCAACGTGGGTGTCCGCCTCGGCCCGCACCTGCGCGTGCCAACGATCCAGTGAACCCACCAAGAACGTGAGCTCTTTCAGACCCTTGCCACCCAAAAGCTTGCCCTGACAGACCAGCCGCGCACCCTCGACCAGCGACACACCATTGCTGCGCGCTGTGCGCTGGATCGTTTGGATGGCCTTGTCGCCCAGGCCACGTTTGGGTGTGTTCACGATCCGCTCGAACGCCAGATCATCCTCGGGGCTAACGGCAAGCCGGAAATAGGCCATTGCGTCCCTGATCTCCATTCGTTCATAGAAACGTGGCCCGCCGATCACGCGGTATGGCAGGCCAATGGTCAGGAACCGGTCTTCAAAGGCCCGCATCTGGTGGGACGCGCGCACCAAAATTGCCATACTATCAAGTCCCACAGGCGCCATGCCCCGCGTGCCGCGCTGCATCGCCTCAACCTCTTCACCGATCCAGCGCGCCTCTTCCTCACCATCCCAATGGCCGATCAAACGCAGTTTCTCGCCGTCAGGGCGCGACGTGAAAAGCGTTTTGCCCAACCGCCCCTTATTGGCCGCAATCACGCCAGACGCAGCGGCCAGAATATGCGGGGTCGAGCGGTAATTCTCCTCCAACCGCACGACATGCGCGCCGGGGAAATCCTTCTCGAAGCGCAGGATGTTGCCCACCTCGGCCCCGCGCCAGCCATAGATCGACTGATCATCATCCCCAACACAGCAGATGTTCTTATGCGAGGCCGCCAGCAGGCGCAGCCACATATATTGGGCGACGTTGGTATCCTGATACTCATCCACCAGAATATAGCGGAACCAGCGTTGGTATTGATCCAGCACGTCTTCGTGCTTTTGAAAGATCGTGACCATATGCAAAAGGATATCGCCGAAATCGACGGCGTTGAGATCCAGCAAACGGCGCTGATAGGCGGCGTATAGCTCTACGCCCTTATGATCAAAGGCCCCACTATCGGCAACAGGGACTTTATCGGGGGTCAACGCCTTGTTCTTCCAGCCATCAATGATCCCCGAAAGCATCCGCGCAGGCCAGCGTTTGTGATCAATGCCTGCAGCCTCGATCAGCTGCTTCATCAAACGGATCTGGTCGTCCGTGTCCAGAATGGTGAAATTCGACTTGAGGCCCACCAACTCGGCATGACGGCGCAACTGCTTGGCGCAAACCGAATGGAAAGTCCCCAACCAGGGCATCCCCTCGACCGCTTCGCCCATCAACCCGCCGATGCGCGATTTCATCTCGCGCGCGGCTTTGTTGGTAAAGGTCACCGCCAATATCTCATGCGGGCGCGCCGTGCCTGTGGCCAGAAGATGGGTGATGCGGGTGGTCAGCGCCTTGGTCTTGCCGGTGCCAGCGCCTGCCAGCATCAAGACAGGCCCGCTCAAGGTCTCGACCGCCTCGCGCTGCGCGGGGTTCAAACCGTCCAGATAGGCCGCATGCGGCCGCGCCATCGCACGCTGGCTCAGCGGCACAGCGGCGGCCTCAAAGGCATCATCTTCGGAAAAACTGCTCATCCCCCACACATAGCGCCAACCGGCACGGGTGAAAACCCTTGTTCTACTTCCGTTCTCATCGTTATTATTGGCCCAAAAATATCCCCGCCGGAGGCTCCGACCCATTGCCAAGCACACCTGAGCCGCAATAGCGTCAGCCAATGACATACCATAGCCGCTACCCCGCCATTTCCGATCTCAAGGCCCGCGCGCGCAGGCGAATCCCGCATTTCGTGTGGGAATACCTCGACAGCGCCACGGGGGTAGAGGCCACACAGAGACGTAACCGCACACAGTTGGATCAGGTGTTGTTCAACCCCTCGATCCTGCATGGCGAATTCAAACCGGATCTTTCGACAACCCTGCTAGGCCACACCCACCCGCTGCCGATTGGGATCGCCCCCGTCGGCATGTCGGGGCTCATCTGGCCCGGCGCGGAACAGATGCTTGCGCGCACGGCCGCCGCTGAAAATATCCCCTATGCGCTGTCCACTGTCGCCAGCCAACTGCCCGAAGACGTGGGACCCCATGCAGGCCCGCACGCATGGTTCCAGCTCTATCCGCCGCGTGATCCGGGTATCCGCGATGATCTTCTCAAACGCGCCCGTGACAGCGGCTTCACCGCCATCGTGCTGACGGTGGATGTGCCTGTGGCGTCGCGCCGTGAACGGCAGACCCGCGGGGGGCTGACACAACCGCCGAAACTGACGCCAAGGCTGGCAATGCAGGCGGCGCAATGTCCTGCGTGGTTGAATGGAATTCGCAAGACCGGCATGCCACGGCTGCGCCTGATGGAAAGCTATTCGGACGTTAAAGGCACCCTGCCCTCGAACGAACATGTGGGGTATCTTTTGCGCACCTCGCCCGATTGGGACTATTTCAAAGCGCTGCGCGATGCATGGGACGGGCCGCTGATCGTCAAAGGCGTCAGCCTGCCCGAGGATGCCGCGCGCCTGACAGCGCAAGGCGCCGATGTGATCTGGGTCAGCAACCACGCAGGCCGCCAGTTTGACGGCGGGCCTGCGACCATCGAGACCCTGCCGCAGGTCCGCGCGGCCACCGATTTGCCCGTGATCTTTGACAGCGGCATCGAAGGCGGTCTGGATGTCTTGCGCGCGCTCGCACTGGGCGCGGATTTTGTGATGCTGGGCCGGGCCTTCCATTATGGCGTGGCTGCCCTGGGTGAACCGGGGGCCGCCCATGTGCTGGATATCCTGCGTCAGGACATGATCAGCAATATGGGCCAGTTGGGCATACGTACACTTGCTGATCTGGCCGGTCGCCTGCGCAAGCCGCCGCAAATATCCTAGACGCGCCGCTTTTTGCAGCTTACCAATGCTGCAACTGCAAAAGGACGAATTATGGCCGACTTCAAGAAAATTCTCATCGCGAACCGTGGCGAAATTGCCATCCGCATTATGCGGGCCGCCAATGAAATGGGCAAGAAAACGGTCGCCGTCTTTGCCGAAGAAGACAAGCTGGGCCTGCACCGTTTCAAAGCCGATGAAGCCTACCGCATCGGCGCGGATCTTGGCCCCGTGGCGGCCTACCTGTCAATTGATGAGATTATCCGTGTCGCCAAAATGTCCGGTGCGGATGCGATCCATCCGGGCTATGGCCTTCTGTCCGAAAACCCCGATTTCGTCGATGCCTGCACCGCCAATGGCATCACCTTTATCGGGCCCAAGGCCGAAACCATGCGCCAGTTGGGTGACAAAGCCAGTGCGCGCCGCGTGGCGATTGAAGCTGGCGTACCCGTGATCCCCGCGACCGAAGTGCTGGGCGATGACATGAAAGCGATCAAGAAAGAGGCGGCCGAGGTTGGCTATCCCTTGATGCTCAAGGCATCCTGGGGCGGTGGCGGGCGGGGGATGCGCCCGATCATGTCGGAGGCCGAACTGGAAGAAAAAGTCCTTGAAGGCCGCCGCGAGGCCGAGGCCGCTTTTGGCAATGGCGAGGGTTACCTCGAAAAGATGATCATGCGCGCCCGCCACGTCGAGGTGCAGATCCTCGGCGACAGCCACGGCCAGATCTATCACCTGTGGGAACGGGATTGTTCGGTCCAGCGTCGCAACCAGAAGGTCGTGGAACGCGCCCCTGCGCCGTACCTCAGCGGCACCCAGCGTGAACAACTGTGCAATCTGGGCAAGAAAATCTGTCAGCACGTGAATTACGAATGTGCCGGTACGGTCGAATTCCTGATGGATATGGACAGCGGCGAATTCTACTTCATCGAGGTGAACCCCCGCGTGCAGGTTGAGCACACCGTGACCGAAGAGGTCACCGGCATCGACATCGTGCGTGCGCAAATCCTGATCGCGGAAGGTAAATCACTCGTCGAGGCGACAGGCTGTGCCAGCCAGTATGACGTCAAACTCGACGGTCACGCCCTGCAATGCCGTGTGACGACCGAGGACCCCCAGAACAACTTTATCCCCGATTACGGGCGCATTCAGATGTACCGGTCTGCCACGGGTCCGGGCATCCGTCTGGACGGGGGCACTGCCTATTCCGGTGCTGTGATCACGCGCTATTATGACAGCCTGCTGACCAAAGTCACCGCCCGCGCGCCCACGCCTGAGATGGCGATTGCGCGGATGGACCGTGCCTTGCGTGAATTCCGTATTCGCGGCGTGTCGACCAACATCGCTTTCGTGGAAAACCTGCTCAAGCACCCGACATTCCTGAACAATGAATATCACACCAAATTCATTGACGAGACGCCGGACCTTTTCAAATTCTCCAAACGTCGGGACCGTGCCACGAAAATTCTGACTTATATCGCGGATATCACCGTGAACGGGCACCCCGAAACCACAGGCCGCCCGCGTCCTGCCGCGGATGTGAAACCACCGCGCCCGCCAGTGAAACCGACCACCGACGTCACCCCCGGCACCCGCAATATTCTTGACGAATTCGGACCAGAGGCGGTCGCCGACTGGATGCGCGAGCAAAAGCAGCTTTTGATCACTGACACCACGATGCGCGACGGGCACCAGTCTTTGCTGGCCACGCGCATGCGCTCGATTGATATGATCAACGCAGCGCCCGCCTATGCCGCCAAAATGCATCAGCTTTTCAGCGTCGAATGCTGGGGCGGTGCGACCTTTGATGTGGCGTATCGTTTCTTGCAGGAATGTCCGTGGCAGCGCCTGCGCGATATCCGCGCGGTCATGCCCAATATCATGACACAGATGTTGCTGCGCGCCTCGAACGGCGTGGGCTACACCAACTACCCCGATAATGTGGTGCAAAGCTTTGTGGCGCAGGCGGCAAGTTCTGGTGTCGATGTGTTCCGCGTCTTCGACAGCCTGAACTGGGTTGAAAACATGCGCGTTGCGATGGATGCGGTGATCAAGGCAAATAAGGTTTGCGAAGGCACAATCTGTTACACTGGCGACCTGTTGGACCCGAACCGCGCGAAATACGACCTGAAATATTATGTCGGCATGGCCAAAGAACTGGAGGCCGCAGGCGCACATGTGTTGGGTCTGAAAGACATGGCGGGTTTGATGAAACCTGCGGCGGCAACCGCGCTGGTGAAGGCCCTGAAAGAAGAGACAGGCCTGCCGATCCACTTCCACACGCATGACACCTCGGGTGCAGCCATCGCAACCGTGCTTGCGGCCACTGCTGCGGGCGTGGATTGTGTGGATGCGGCGATGGACGCACTGTCAGGCAACACCTCGCAGCCGACCCTGGGCTCGATTGTCGAGGCGCTGCGCGGTGACGCCCGCGACACAGGCCTTGATATCGCGGCGATCCGCGAGATCAGCAACTACTTCGAACAGGTCCGCGCCCATTACACGGCGTTTGAAAGCGGACTACAAGCGCCGGCATCCGAGGTTTACCTGCACGAAATGCCCGGCGGCCAGTTCACCAACCTCAAAGCGCAGGCGCGGTCCTTGGGGCTTGAGGAACGCTGGCACGAGGTCGCACAGACCTATGCCGATGTGAACGCGATGTTCGGCGATATCGTGAAGGTTACGCCTTCGTCCAAAGTTGTGGGCGACATGGCCCTGATGATGGTCAGTCAGAACCTGACCCGCGCACAGGTTGAAGACCCTGATGTTGACGTGGTGTTCCCCGACAGCGTGGTCGACATGATGCACGGCGATCTGGGGCAACCACCGGGTGGGTGGCCTGCGGCAATCCAGAAGAAGATCCTCAAAGGCGAAAAACCGATTACGGACCGCCCTGGCAAGCACCTTGCCCCGGTCGATCTGGAAGCGGCGCGCGCCGACTTATCATCCCAGCTTGAAGGCAAAGCGGTGGATGACGAGGACCTGAACGGCTATCTGATGTATCCCAAGGTGTTCCTTGATTACATGGGCCGCCACCGGACCTATGGCCCCGTGCGCACTCTGCCGACCAAAACCTTCTTTTACGGGATGGAACCCGGTGAAGAGATCACAGCCGAGATCGACCCCGGCAAAACCCTCGAAATCCGTCTGCAAGCCGTGGCCGACATGAACGAGGACGGCGAGGTCAAAGTCTTCTTCGAGCTCAACGGGCAACCGCGCACCATCCGTGTCATGAACCGGCTTGCGGCATCAGAGAAAGTGTCGCGCCCCAAGGCCGAAAACGGCAACCCCAACCATATCGGCGCACCGATGCCGGGGGTTGTGGCAACTGTCGCGGCGGTCGTTGGCAAGAAAGTGAAACAGGGTGACCTGCTCTTGACCATCGAGGCGATGAAGATGGAAACGGGGATCCACGCCGAGCGCGATGCCGTTGTCAAAGCCGTGCATGTGCAGGCGGGCAGCCAGATTGATGCCAAAGACCTGTTGGTCGAGTTCGAGTAGTCAAAAAGCCATAGGGGTCAGTGCCAGACAGAGGTAAAGCATCGTGCAGAAACTCCTGTTTGTCACCGACCCGCACATTTGTGCGCCCGGACAGCGGATTATTGGCCTCGACCCGTCGCTGCGCCTTGCTGCCGTGCTTGATGCGGCGATACTTGCGCATCCTGATGCCGCAGCTTTGGTGCTTTTGGGTGACCTGACCCATCATGGACTGGCCGCGGAATATGAGGAATTGGACCGTATTCTGGGCGCAGTCACTGTCCCGATCATTCCCATGATCGGCAATCATGACAGACGCGACGCGTTTCTGGCCCGTTTCCCCGACGCGCCACAAACGCCGCAGGGTCATATCCAAACGTGGCGCGATATCGGTGATCATCGGGTTATCACAATGGATTCGCTTGATGGCCCGCCTTATCATCATGGCCAGCACGCTGGCTTGCTTTGCGATGACCGTTTGGCGTTCCTCGAAATGGCATTGGCCACCCGCGCAAATCGACACGCGATTGTCTGCATCCACCACCCGCCGTTTGACACGGGTGTCATCGGGATGGACCGGATCAAGCTGCGCAACGGGTCCGATGTTATTGATCTGCTGGCACGACACGGCAATCTGCACCTGATTTGCGGGCATTTGCATCAGACGGTTTCGGGCAACACCCGCGGCGTGCCATGGACCGTTTTCAAAAGCCCCTGCCACCAAGGGGTGGTGGAGCTGGTCGAACCGAGTTCAAGCCTTTCGACAGATGAGCCCGGAGCTTATGGATTGGGGCTGCTCAGTGCAGGTGGTCTTATTGTCCACAGCATCGACGTCGGCACCGGCGCGCGCGTGGTCGATGGGTATGACGCCACCAAATAGCCCTTGCCGCGCAGATACCGAAAAAACATCAATCGGTGCGATTTTGGTCTTGCAGAACTGCGCAACTCTTTATAGATCACGGTTCACGAAACGGATGCGGGCGTAGCTCAGGGGTAGAGCATAACCTTGCCAAGGTTAGGGTCGTGAGTTCGAATCTCATCGCCCGCTCCATTTCGAAACGCCAAAGGGCCGCAGCACTTGCTGCGGCCCTTTGGCGTTTCGTGGTGAACACATCCTGACACAACTAGCTGGCTTGTACGGCCGCAGGCGGTGGCGCTTGCAAAAAATGTGGCAGTGCTGTTTTGCGAAAGAGGGCCGCAACCTCAGCCGGCACAGGATCGTTTGTGTGCTGGAACACCACGCTTTCAGCCGCGCTTGCCATTTCGGACAAGGCCGGTGCCGCAATCGCAACATCGGCATAATCAGGCAACTCGCTGTCCCAGTCGTCGTGCTCTTGGGTCATTTCTGCGTGCAGCAAGAGCAACGGTTCCAGTTGTGGAGCCTCACACTGCGCCGGTTCTTCAAACACGTCTTCTTGCGCAACAATCGCAGGCAGGCGCATCGGCGCAATGACTGCGGACAGGGCCAGTTTTCCGATAATCTGCGGCGTTGTCTCATGCCCGACCAGCCCATAAAGGCTTGGGATCAGATCAAAAAGATCATCCGTTTGTTCCGCTGTCCGGTCTGTCACAAGGATCGCGCTGAGATGCGGGTTTCTCCGCTCGGCGGAAAGGGCGATCGCATGGGTCAACTGACCCTCGATGCGTTCATCCATCACCAGCAGATCAATCGTATCGAGCCGGATCAGCGCATGGGCCAGCGCCTGCGTATCAACCGACAGGATCTGGAACCCCTTGTCGATCAGCGCGTGGGCCGTGCAAAGGGATGCGGCGGCATCGTTGCGTAGTATGAGGGCTTTCATCGGATTCTCCTGATCAATGACTTTCAACGAGACCATACGAATCGAACTCTTAAATTTTGTTGAAAATGCCACAACAGAATGCGTCAGGCTTGGCCCCTGCCCCAGTTCCGCCTATAGAGCGGGGGAAACACCAAAGGACGCGATACCATGCGGACAGCTACTATCACCCGCCAAACGGCAGAAACCGATATTTCGGTGACGATCAACCTTGATGGGACAGGCGTGTATGACAACCTGACCGGCGTGGGCTTTTTCGACCACATGCTGGACCAGTTGTCGCGCCACGCGCTGATCGACATGACGATCCGCGCCAAAGGCGATCTGCACATTGACGATCACCACACGGTTGAGGATGTGGGCATCGCGCTGGGTCAGGCGCTGACGCAGGCCTTGGGCGACAAGCGCGGCATCCGCCGCTATGGCAGCTGCCACCTTGCGATGGATGACGCGCAGGTCCGCTGCGCGCTTGATCTGTCGGCGCGCCCGTACCTGATTTGCAACCTTGATCTGCCTTTTGGCAAAATTGGCACGTTCGACACCGAACTGGTGCGCGAGTTCTTTCAGGCGCTCAGCACACATGGCGGCATCACGCTGCACATCGACAAACTGCACGGTTTTAACGCCCACCACATCGCCGAGGCCGCGTTCAAAGCGGTCGCGCGCGCGCTGCGTGAGGCGGTGGAAACCGATCCGCGCAAAGCAGACGCCATTCCATCGACCAAGGGCAGCCTATGACAACTGCTCTGGTTGATTATGACAGCGGCAACCTGCACTCTGCGCAAAAAGCGTTCGAGCGTATGGCGGCCGAGGTCGGATCGGGTTCCATCATCGTGACCTCTGATCCGGATGTTGTCGCCAAGGCGGACCGGATCGTTCTGCCCGGGGATGGTGCCTTTCCGCATTGCCGGTCCGAACTCTTTGCGCGCAGCGGTTTGGCCGAGGCAATCGTCGAGGCCGTGACAACCCGTGCGCGCCCTTTCTTTGGCATTTGCGTAGGTATGCAGATGATGGCAACCACCGGCCATGAGTATGAACAAACCCCCGGTTTCGGTTGGGTCGCGGGTGATATCCGCAAGATCACGCCTGCTGATCCCAAGCTGAAGGTGCCGCATATGGGCTGGAACGATCTGGTGATCGACCATCCGCATCCGGTGCTGGAAGGCATTGAGACTGGTGACCATGCCTATTTCGTCCATTCCTTTGCGATGGATGTAACCCACCCGTCCGAGCGTCTGGCCCATGTCGACTATGGCGGTGACGTCACTGCGATCATCGGGCGTGACACCATGATCGGGACGCAGTTCCACCCCGAAAAAAGCCAAGAGGCAGGGTTGCGCATGATTGGCAACTTCCTACGTTGGCAACCCTGACGCAGATGGATCTGGCCTGCATTGTCGCCGACATCGGTGCGGAAATGGCCGCTGCCCCTGACCGTGGCGTGGTGGCGGATTATATCCCCGAACTTGGCGCGATTGATCCCGCGCATTTCGCCATGGCGATTGTGACAGCCGACGGCCAAGAGGTGCAGACGGGCGATGCGACAACGCCCTTTTCAATCCAGAGCATTTCCAAGGTCTTCACACTCGCACTCGCTTTGGGCCGCTTGGGCGACCAGCTGTGGGAGCGTGTGGGGCGTGAACCCTCTGGCCTTGCGTTCAATTCGATCCTGCAACTGGAATCCGAACGCGGCATACCCCGCAACCCCTTCATCAATGCAGGCGCTTTGGTCACAACCGATGCCATCCTTGCGGGCCACGCCCCGCGTGAGGCGTTGGGGGAAATCCTGCGCTTTATCCGCGCGGCGGCAGGCGACGATGATATCCACATCAACCCCGCAGTCGCGCAGTCCGAGCAGGACACAGGCGACCGCAATCTGGCGCTGGCACATTTCATGCGGGCCCATGGGAACATGAAAAATCCCCCTGCCCTGACCTGCGGGACCTATTTCCATCAATGCGCCATCGAGATGAGCTGTCTGCAACTGGCCCGCGCGGGGCGTTTCCTGATGGGCGGAACAGGCGCGCCAAACCTTGTCAGCCCCGAACGCGTCCGACGCCTGAACGCGCTGATGATGACCTGCGGGCATTATAACGGATCAGGCGAATTTGCCTTCCGCGTGGGTCTGCCGGGCAAAAGCGGTGTCGGCGGCGGTATTCTGGCCATCGTGCCGGGACGCGCGTCCATCGCAGTATGGTCCCCGGGGTTGGACCAGAACGGCAATTCCCAACTGGGGACTTTGGCGGTGGAACGGCTGGTTCACGCCACCGGATGGTCGGTTTTCAGCTGATACATTGAAAATGCCTTGCAGATGCGGCGCGGTGCTTGGCAAACATGGTGCAAGAACAAACGGATATAGAGGTTGAACGATGCAGAAACTGACACGCCGCGTCGTATGTGCCGGTGCAATTGCACTGCTTGCCGGTTGCGGCAGTAGACGCACCCCTCAAACCCAAGCACCGAGCCGCCAGGATATCCCGCTTTACCCCAACGAGACGCCGGAACTGCGCCGTCTGATCAACAAATACGCCGATGTGCACGGAATCCCTGTCACATTGCTGCACCGCGTGATCATTCGCGAAAGCACGCATAATCCTGCCGCCCGAAACGGCCCCTATTACGGTTTGATGCAAATTCACCCCCAAACAGCGCGCTCTATGGGCTATCGCGGGGCACCCGAGGGGCTGTTGGATGCGGAAACCAACCTGATCTACGCAGGGCGCTATTTGCGCGGGGCGTGGTTGGTTTCGGACAGGGACGAAGCAACAGCGGTCAACTGGTACGCGCGGGGCTATTACTATGAGGCCAAGCGGCGGGGTTTGCTGGAAGAGACAGGGTTGCGCTAGGATCGGCAGCTGATCGACGTGGGACAGATGAAGTGCTTTGGTCAAACGGAACGAACGGCGGCAGCGCCCAACCTTATGCCTGAACAAAAAAGCCCCCGCAAAGCAGGGGCTCTTCATCGTAGTAAAACGGCTTTTCTTTATCCCACACGCACCCAATTCTGGCTGGAACAGAGCAGTCCACCGGCGACACAGCCACGCAGACGCAGCGCGTTACCGTCAACATCCATTTTCCCGATGTAGATCCTGTCATTGGAGGGACGCCAAACCGACCCTTCATAGGCCCCGCCACCCTGTGGGACCATGTCGATCACCAGCGT
>NZ_DASYOK010000150.1:0-10407 GCF_036007805.1 Yoonia sp. | reverse complement strand
GCGCGGCCTGCGTCGGTCAGCTGATAGCCCATTTCGTTTCCGCTATTGGCGTTCAGTGTGCCTGTTGCTTCCAGCAAAAGCTGACCACGCGCCATATCGACAAGTTCCTGCGTGACAGGGATCGGGAGACAGATTGCGCGGCTGATTGTCGAGACCAGATCAAGGTTCATGCGGAACATCGTCTTGATCAAAATATCGCGCATCATCGCCATTGGCAAAAGCATGGCTTCGAGGCTGCGCGGCGCCGGGGGCGCCATTACACCGTTTGTTTGCACATTCATATCAGGTCCCGCCCATCAAAATCATATCCTGGCCGCAGACTCAGCGGCAGTTTCCGACGAGTGTAGTGGAAACTATGGCAAAATAGTGGATAAACATGTGCCTGTCCAAGGCATTGACTGAGTTTCAGAGATAAACTGCAGCGAGCACAAGATATAGTACAAGCGTCATGCTTAACGGGAAGCCCTTCGGGAAATACCGACCGGCATTCCAACTTTTCCACCCTGCGACAGGCCGTTTGAGCGGTGTCAGGCGAAACAATGTGTGCACAACCAATGCCGCCAAAAGGCTGGCTGCGAAAACACGTAAGATCACGTCGATATCTGACATGACAAAGAAGGGGGCCATCGCAGCGATGAGTTTGGCGTCTCCGCCGCCCATGACACGCAGGGCCCAAAGCGACATACAGACCACCAAGGCGACGGGAAAATGCAGCCATTGCCACAGGTACATTTCCCATCCAAAGGCAAAAGGCCCGAGCACCGCGTAAACGACAAGCATGACAGCCACCGTTTTATTGGTGATCTTCATGTCACGCATGTCGTTCCATGAAATGAACAATGCCAGCGGAATGACGGCTGGAAGAAACCAGAAGGCTGCGTTGGCTGTCATTCCTGATCGCGCCTAGTTGCCAGTGTTGTTTTCGAGAGCTTCCAAAGCGCGGGCGGCTTCTTCGAAATATTGGGGGTGCGTATTGATCGCGTCATTCAACAGCGATTTGCCGATCGTGATGTCGTTTTGCTTGATCGCGGCAAGTGCCATTGTGTGCATCAACTGCGCGCGCTCGGTCTGGGTCATCGGGATAACAGGGATCGCATAGTTCCGCTGTGCACCACGGGCCAACACAAGGTTGTTCTTGGCGGTGAACATGTTGCTATTGAAACGTAGCGCGTCACCAAAAAGGCGCTCGGCGGCGGCAAAGTCACCCCGTGTCAGCTTGGAGAAACCCCAGTTGTTGTAAACTGTCGCAGGGCGTGTCGTTAGCCCCACTGCTGTCTCATAAAAACTGTCTGCCTTCTCCCATTGCTGGCGGCTATCTGCGACCATTGCCTCAAGCCGGTAACGCTGGAATGTCTCATAAGTCGGGGGCACGGTATTGAGCGTCGCCGCCGCTTCGTCCCACTGGTTTGCGCGGATGAATGCATCGGCCAGTTCAACGCGGTCGGTGTTCGTCGCATCTTCGTTTGCGACAACAGCCTGCCATGCTGTGATAGCCTCTGTCGGTCGCTTGGCGCGGATCAGTGACTTTGCCAAGCCGCGCTGTAGGTCGATCCGTCCGGGGTCATTAGCGTTGGCGTTGGCGAAATAGCGCACCGCCTCATCAGGGTCTCCGACCGTCAGCATCACATCGTTGAGGTTGGTTTCGTCGACAACGTTGATATCTTGCATGGCACGTTCGACCTGTGCCTCGCCGGATTGATCACACGCGGACAACCCGATGGTTGCCGCAAAAAGCGTCAGTATAATTGGGTGGCGCATTTTTCTGCGTCCTCTTGCTGCTCTTGCCTATAGTGGTTCCGACATCAATACAAAGTCACCTGCACCGCGCCGGATCAGATTGAAGTTCTGATATTCTTGTTCATCAGTATTGATCGGATTTTCCAATTTTGCGAGTGCTAAGCGCAAATTGTCGCGGATTTCATCCGAATTTCCGTTATCCGCGGCAAATGCGCGACGGAAAACCTCGCTTGCTTCGCTGACATTGCCCCTTTCCATCAAGATGACACCCAGGTTGTTCCAGGCAGGCGGGAATGTCGGGTCTTCTTCAACAGCGCGGCGCAGCCAGCGTTCGGCCTGTCCCAAACGCCCCAGATTAAGGTTGGCCGAACCGATAGCGGACATCGTATCGACATTCAGGCCCTGCTGTGCGGCAGCACGGTTATAGGCTTTCAGAGCAAGTTCATATTCACCCGCCGCCATGAGGCGGTGGCCAACGATCAGGCCATCTGCACTTTCACCACGGGCGACACCGGGCGCAAATACGCCATCCGGAGAACGATTAAGGCCGCCTGTCGCGCAGGCGGCCAAAGATAGCATTACGAGGCCAATACCAAGCGGCCGTAGCTTCATGGCGGGTTAGCCTCCTAGCCTAGGTTGACGGCGATCGCATAGATTGAGGGGCCAATCAGCATTGCCATCAGCGGCGGCACGGTCAGCATCATGGTTGCAAGCGTCATTTTTGTTGGCAGCTTGTTGGCTTTTTCTTCGGCGCGCATCACGCGTTTGTCGCGCATCTCTGCGGAATAGACACGTAGCGCGTCAGCGATGGACGTACCAAACTGCGAAGATTGCACCAGCACAGTAACAAAGCTGGCAATATCCGGAACGCCGCAGCGATCGGACATATCCTTGAGAACCGTGTTTTTGTCTTTACCGGCTTTAGATTCTTGGCTCACAATCTCGAACTCGTCAGCCAGATCAGGGAAGCCGGATTTCAGCTCGCGTGCAACGCGGATGATGGACTGATCCAACGATTGGCCCGCTTCGACGCAGACAAGCATCATATCAAGACTGTCAGGGAACGCGTTTATGATAGCTTCCTGGCGCATTTGCTGGCGACGTGTCACCCAGTATTTTGGCATGACGTAACCGAAACCGCCAGGAATCAAGATCCACATCGCGAGTTGCTGGGTCGTGGCTTCGACGCCTGTTGTCATCTGGAGGAGTGTATAAGCGCCACCGCAGATGAGACCAAAGATCCCCAAGGCGAATTGCAGAAAGTTGTAAATTCGAACCGAGTTCTTGCCACGGTAACCTGCCTGCAGCAATTTCAGTTTGATTGCAGAGTATTCGTCAGCGTTTTGCGGTTCGAGAAAGTTTGCGTATTTCTCAAGCTTGTCTTTACCAGAGGCCGAGCGCAGTTGCTTGCCTTTACCCTTTTTTCCGGCGTCGGGCGACGTGTTCGCCGCCTTGATCCGGTCAAGAGGGTCAACTTCGCGCTTCAGCAAGACAGGGAGTGTCACCAGAATAAGAAACACGCCAAGCAAACCGACAATCATCAAAGGACCGTATGGCCCCAGCATGTCGGTGATCAGTGTTTGGATATTTTCCATCCGGGCCCCCTCAGACCTTAATATTAACCAAGGCCCGCATCACAATGAGGTTCACCACGAGGAATGCAACCACGATGAGAACAGCGGGAATGAAAAGCGGACTTGTCATGACTTCATCATAATAGTCGGGTTTGACAAGGTTGATACCAAGCAGTGCCAAAATCGGGAAAGCAGAAAGCAAGTTACCGGACCATTTCGCCTCAGCCGTGATCGCGGCAACGCGGCGGAACAGGCGAAAGCGTGCGCGGATCACCTTGGCCAGACCGTCCAGAATCTCGGCAAGGTTACCACCTGACGTTTGCTGGATCGTCACTGCAACCGCCAGAAAGCGCATGTCCTGATTGTCGAGCCGTTCCGCCATTGCCTTGAGCGTTTCACCCATATCGCGACCATAGGCGGCCTCGTCTGAAATCATGCCCATTTCAGTGCCTAACGGGTCAGGCACTTCGCGCGCAACAATGGCGACGGCGGATGAAAACGGATGACCCACGCGTAGCGAACGCACCATCAGTTCAACTGCTTCCGGCAGTTGCTCTGCAAGCATGTTCATACGCTTGTTGGCCTTGCTGTTCACCCAGACGTAAACACTCCCGATCCCCATCAAAACCGCAACAAGTGCGCGGATTGGGACGCCGACTTCTGTCATGACAGTCAAAAGAGCAAATGACACACCGCTCAGAACAACCATCATCAGCATCAACTGAACCGGTGTGAATGCGATATTGGCCTTTTGTGCGCGATCAGCCAGCAAAGAGTAAATAGGAATACTCTGCGACTTCATGTGCTGGGTCATCTCCTTGCGGAGTTGGTCCAGCACCTGTTCGCGACTTCCACCCTTGTCGAGCATATCCAGACGGCGGTTCACCTTGCCGTCCATGCTTATCGACTTGCCAAAAATGACAAGGTAGGCACCCTGAACCAGCGCCAGAACGGCGACAAAAATCAGGACATAGATAAGTGGTTCGACTGAAATCATGTCGTTTACTCCGCGACCATCGGTTCAAAGATGGCAGGTGGTAGATCATAACCCCAAAGCTTGAAGCGCTCGGAGAAGTGGCTGCGGACACCGGTCGCTGTGAAGTGACCGATGATTTTGTTGTCAGGTGTAAGGCCCACACGCTGATACCGGAAGATTTCCTGCATCGAGATAACGTCGCCTTCCATACCAGTGATCTCGGTGATGGAAGTCATGCGCCGCGAACCATCCTGCAAGCGTGAGGCCTGCACGATCAGGTTCACAGCCGAAGAAATCTGGCTGCGCATCGCTTTGATCGGCATTTCGATACCGGCCATCGCGATCATGTTTTCCAGACGTGACACACCATCGCGCGCGCTGTTGGCGTGGATCGTGGTCATAGATCCATCGTGGCCGGTGTTCATCGCCTGCAGCATGTCGATCACTTCTTCGCCACGCGTCTCACCGACGATGATGCGGTCGGGGCGCATCCGCAGGGCGTTTTTCAGACAGTCACGCTGGGAAACACCGCCCTTGCCTTCCACGTTGGGAGGACGGCTTTCCATGCGGCCGACGTGCGTTTGCTGCAGCTGCAGTTCCGCCGTATCCTCGATTGTCAGGATCCGTTCTGCGTCGTCGATAAAGCCGGACAGCGCGTTTAGTGTTGTGGTTTTACCCGAACCCGTACCACCGGAAACGATAATGTTGAGGCGGGTGGACACTGCCGCCTGAAGATAAGCTGCCATCTCCTCGGTAAAGGCACCGAACTTGACAAGCTCTTCGATACCAAGCTTGTCCTTTTTGAACTTACGAATGGAAACAAGCGAGCCATCCACCGCAATCGGTGGAACCATCGCGTTGAAACGCGAGCCATCGGCAAGACGAGCGTCAACATAGGGGTTGGATTCATCGACGCGGCGGCCGACCGCAGACACGATCTTGTCGATAATCCGCAACAGGTGCCGTTCGTCCTTGAACGTAATGTCTGTCAGCTCCAGTCGTCCGTCACGTTCCACAAAGATCTGTTGCGGGCCGTTGACCAGAATATCGTTCACCGTTTCGTCTTTGAGCAGTGTTTCCAGCGGACCAAGACCAGTCACTTCGAAGAAGAGATCCTGGCTCAGGGTCTGGCGCTCATCACGGTTCAGCACGATCCCCATTTCTTCAAGGGTTTCGTTGGCGATCGCGTTGATTTCTGTGCGCAACTCCTGTTCGGAGGCGGTTTCAAGTGCGGCAAGGTTCAGGTTGTCAAGCAGGGCCTTGTGAAGCTCCAGTTTGATCTCACCCAAACGCTCCTTCCGGCGCTTTTCCTTGTCCATCGGGGCCACTTCACCCGGGCGTCTTGCCTGGGTTGTTTTGTGCATCGGCCTGCGCCCGTCATCTGGCTTTGCAACAGGAACCGTTGCAACGTCAACCTTGGAAGGGGCGGTTGGCGTGACCGCGGCAGCATCTTTTGGTAGAGTTGGTTTTTTATATTTGGAAAACATAGCGTTACCTCTCAAGCATTCGCTTCGGCTGTATCTGCTTGGTTGACATCATGGATCGACTTCGCGAGCTTCATAATTTCTTTGCGCAGGGCATTTTTCGGCACGGTTTCAGCCATCGGTGCGCCGTGATCGGCCGCCTGCACAACAGGTTTGCCGCCATCGGGCAGTTGGACCTCAATAGAAATGCCAAGATTGTCGGAAAGGCGCTTCACACGGCTTTTTCCATTCATATCGGCAAACCCGGGCGCGCGGTTCAGCAAAAAGCGGATCTTCTCGAACGGCAAATCTTCGGACTGCAACGCGCGCTTGAGGCGCAGTGTATTCTGCGCGGAGCGCATATCAAGCTCAATCATCGCGAAATAGACATGTGCCATTTCAAGTACGGTCTGGGACCATTCAACCATCGTTGAAGGCATATCAATGATGACATAGTCAAAGTTGCTGGCGGCCATCTGGATCACGCGCGTGATGTCGTCTGGCGTGATCATGTCGAGCGGAATCATGTCCATCGGCGCTGTCAGCACATGCAGCTTATCGCCATAGGTGAGCGTCGCCTGCATGAACGTTTCCGCATCCATCGTTGCGGTGTCGGTCAGCAGTTCAAGAACAGTTTCGCGTCGGGGCAGGTCAAGATATGTCGAGGCTGAGCCGAACTGAAAGTCGAGGTCGAGCAGGCAGACCTTTGGCGGGTCCTTCTTGTCGATGTTCGATAGCTCCCAGGCAAGATTGACAGCCAGCATGGTGGCGCCGGTCCCGCCTGCGAGACCATGAATAGGGATGATGACCCCCGAACGGTCACCGCTGACCTGAAACCCTTTTTCACCGCTTTGCGGTGCGGGTGTTTCCTGCTTGGTCAGCACACGTTCGATTGCGCGGGCCAATTCATTTTCAGGAAGAGGGTAGGGGACAAATTCGTCGCCGCCTTCGCGCAAAAGCTGGTGCAACGCGGTTGGGCTGACATCTTCTGCGATAAGGATCACTTTCACCGAAGCCGCTTTGGCGGTCGCTATGACCTCGGAGATTATTGAAAGATTGTCTTCGTCCTCGGCATCCATGGCGAGTGTGACAAACTGCAGACCCCGTGCTTCTGGCTGACCGAGGAATGTGATGGCATCCTCAAAACTGAGGTCACCCCATGCATCGCCCAATGCCGCTTCCATGTCTTCGATTAAAAGATCAAAGTTCTGTACGTCACGACTGATCGTACACGCCACGATTTGTGGCGGATCGCTTTGGACAACCGGGCTTGTACTCATCTTCTTGATGTCCCCAT
Source organism: Yoonia sp. (assembly GCF_036007805.1). Classification (GTDB taxonomy): domain Bacteria; phylum Pseudomonadota; class Alphaproteobacteria; order Rhodobacterales; family Rhodobacteraceae; genus Yoonia. The sequence continues at coordinate 3,360 of NZ_DASYOK010000150.1, read as the reverse complement.
CACTTTAATTTCACTCAAAATCACCAGCCAGTAGTAAGACTCACCTACCATACCGGCTAGGTTTGCCTAAACCATGGCAATAAAACCAACTTCTGGTCCAATCATTACTGGGAAATTTGTCGATAATAGGACCAAATCAGCTCGACTGTGCAGATATTTGCGACGATTTGCAATTCTTTGGTCAAATGTTGACGCCGGATAAAGAATCCGGCGTCAACGAAGCGCGTGGGCGCATGTTTTTATAGGCCGTCTGTCGCAGTCGTTGTTGCCGGAGTGGCACTTGCGACATATTCGCGGAAGATCACCGCGGCGTATTTGCCGTTCAGAAGCATTGGATCGTTTTCAACGAATCCTGTAACTTCTGTGACCGTGCGACGGTTACGACGCTCGCGGCCTTCGGTCACAACAAGCGGCTGTGTTTCACCAAACGATACGACAGCTTCCAGTCGGCTACGATCAATCCCTTGCGACGCCAGGAACGAGACGACGGTTTGTGCCCGGCGCAAGCCAAGTGACTGGTTATAGCTCTGGCTACCAACAAGGTCAGTATGGCCGTAGACTTTGAAGCGGACTTCTGGGAACTGACGGATCCAATCTGCCTGTCGCATCAGCGTTGCCCGCGCATCGGCGTCCAGAACTGTCGAGTCGAATGCAAAGTTAATCGTCGTGTTCACATCGGCCGCAAAACGACGCGCAAGATTGATCGTGTAATCCTGTGCACCTGTCTGAACCAGCCGGTTGTTCATCGTGGCTTCGCCAAAATCACCAGAGTCGATGGTTGACCCTGCCTCAGTAAAGAACGAAGCGGCTGCGATTTGCCTGTCAGCGGATGAGCAGGCGCCCAGTGTTGCGGCCGCGATGGCTGCTGTAATCATATATTTCATCGACTTACGCTCCAATCATTCGTCAAGGACATAGCCGTAGGACCCGCTAAAGTCCTGGCGTGCCACTTCGCCTGCACCACCTGTAGATGGACCACCTGTCCGGGCCACTTGGCCGAATAGGAAGAGCCCTTGCTCGGTGGGTGGGCGCACACGATCCGTTGGCAAGGCCAACGCTTCGCCCCGTGTCGGTGAGACAAGGTGTGGCGTCACGATAATCACCAGCTCTGTCTGGCGACGCGAGAATTCAGCGCTTCTGAACAATGCGCCAAGGACAGGAATATCCCCGATCCATGGAACCTGACCGTTCAAGTCGTTGAAGTCATCTGAGAGCAGCCCGGCAATTGCAAAGCTTTCGCCATCACGCATTTCAACCGTGGTCGATGTTTCGCGGCGGCTGAAAGCATCGACAGAGAAGCCGTTTGCCTGAAAACCGCTGGAAGGATCAATCGCCGATACCGCAGCACTAAGTTCCAGATTGATGATGTCGCCATCAATCACGCGTGGAATAAAGCTAAGCTCGACACCGAACGGCTTATATTCAATCGAGATCGTTCCGCCGTCATTCGAAGATGGGACCGGATATTCACCACCGGCAAGGAATGTCGCTTCCTGCCCGCTGAGCGCTGTCAGGTTTGGCTCTGCCAAAGACCGTACAACACCCCGTGTTTCCAAGGCTTCAAGCAGGATACCTACTTCGAGGCTACCTGCACCAAACCCAAAGACAAACGCGCCGTTGTTCGAGTTTGAAGCGGGAACAGTGTTGGCGAGCGCTCCGTTGATTGCGGCTTGGCCAACTGTGCGGTTTGTACCGCCGGTAATGCCAACATCGTCACCGAAGCCCAGACCGCTTAGGGAAAGCGAAGAAGACAGCGCTTTGCTGACCGAACGCTGCATCTCTGCAAAACGTACTTTCAGCATCACCTGCTGTGTACCACCGACGGTCATCAGGTTCGATACGCGTTCGGGTGCGTAGCGTTCCGCAAGATCAAGTGCGCGATCAAGACGCGCAATCGAGCTCACTGTGCCAGAGAGAACAATACCGTCGTTCGCGGTGCGAACCTCGATGTTTTCGCCGGGCAGAATTTGCGTCAGACGCTCTTTGAATTCTGCCATATCAGGGGAAACATGCACTTCGACGTTCGTAATCAGGCGCCCGTTCTCACCCAGAAGGGTTAGCGTGGTGCGCCCGGGTTCTTTACCCAGAACGTAGATTGTGCGGTCCGACAAAGACGAAATATCCGCAATGCCAGGGTTCGCAATTGAAAGTTCAGTGAAGGGTACATCGCTCTCCACGACAACGGCCCGACTCATCGGAACGCTTAGTGCGCTGGACGCCGCGCCGCGCAGAACGCGCAACGTTTCGGCCGGTGCAATACTCGGTGCTGCCGCAGTTAGCGACAACGTTAAGCCAGCAATAGCTGCCTTTAAGAATTTGTCATATTTCATAAGTGACCTGCCTCTCCGATCACGCCTCGTTTTAACGGGTCTTCCCGCCCATGATGATGCGACCATGAGGCACAACCATATTTATTGCAATAATCAAGGTGTTGGAGGGCGGAGCGAATGTGGGTTAAACGCAACACTTGCTAGGCCGTGTGTATGTTCTTGCTCCCCACACAAGATTTAGCGGGGCACAAGATAGATATCGTCAAGTTAGAGAATTGCCCAAATTAGTTGGCGCATTCAACCTCGACCTGAATGCGTTCGGTGCCACTGCGCTGGGTGACAAAGCAGCGTTCATCCTCGACGATCTCTGGCTCCGGTGCACGCACCTCTTCCACAATTCCAAGTACATCACGGATGTTGGTTTCAATCGTTGTATCACCGGGTTCGATATCGTTACGGCCCACCGGCGTGAGTGAAAGTGTTCCTGCTGACTGGAGCACTTGCAGATCTGCAAAGTCTTCCTGCGACACCTGGAGAATTACGCCAGTACCTCGGCCGCGGCCATCCGCTTCACCCATCGCAATAATCTCAAGCTGGCTTTTCACCAAGCGCGAAATATTTTGCCCACGATTCACGCTACCAACCCAATAAAGGTCGATGAGATCAGAAGTTCGTAGATCGCCTGCGAAGGCTTGGGTCATGTTATTTGGCAGCGGAAAGGCCCGCATTCCGGGATCAAGCAGCGCGGTAATACCCTGAGGTGCCCCGGCCTCTGTCACTTTGGCGTTCAAGATCGGTTCGTTCGCTTGCATAGGGATGCGGACCACGCGCGGCACGTTCAGGCCGTCCGGGAACAGTGCTTCCTCGGTCTCAAACACGCCTTCGGGCAAATAATCGCGCGCATATTTGATGACTTTTATATCATCTATTGTCAGCAGGTCACCATATGTCAGCGACCGCGAGGGCGCGTAGATGTCCACGGTCCGAATTGCAGTTGCAGACCTCTGGCGTTCGCGCTCCAATTGGGATGCTTGCGTTTCCATATACTGGTTCACCATATAAACGGCGAAACCGGCAAGCCCCATCCCGA
>NZ_DASYOK010000149.1:0-4066 GCF_036007805.1 Yoonia sp. | reverse complement strand
GCTTGATCTGGGCCCCGGTGATCTGCTCTGGACGTCCCCGATTACCTTTGTCGCATCGGCGAATTGCGGACGGTATTGCGGTGCAGATGTTGATTTTGTTGATATCGATCCTGAAACCTTCAACATCTGCGCCGATGCGCTGGAGGCAAAACTTCATGCGGCGGCACAGATGGGGCGCCTACCCAAAATCATCGTCGCCGTGCACATGTGTGGGCAATCGCCTGATATGGCCCGGATCGCCGCACTCGCGCAGGCCCACGGTGTGCGTCTCATTGAAGATGCGAGCCATTCTATTGGCGCAGAATATCTTGGTGCGCCAGTTGGGAACTGCACGTATTCCGATATAACCGTGTTCAGTTTCCACCCCGTCAAAATTATTACCACAGCCGAAGGCGGCATGGCAGTAACGAACAATCCTGAGCTTGCAGCTCGAATGGAGCGGTTGCGAAGCCACGGTATCACGCGTGATCCTGAGATGATGACCCATGCGCCCGATGGGCCATGGTACTATCAACAGCTTGAGCTGGGCTGGAACTATCGCATGACCGAAATGCAGGCGGCGCTTGGGCTGAGCCAGATGGGCTGTCTCGACAACTTTATCATACGCCGCCGTGCGCTGGCCGATGCGTATGACACCGCGTTGGCCGGTCTACCGCTGCGTCTGCCTGGGCGGATGGAAGGCGCTAATTCTTCGTGGCACCTATATGTAATCCGCCTTGAGGACGACGTGCGCCACCGCGCCACCTTTGAAGCTCTGCGTGACGAAGGTCTGGGCGTAAACCTGCATTATATTCCTGTTCACCTTCAGCCTTATTATCGCAATCTGGGTTTTGGCTCAAATGACTTTCCCGCATCCGAGGACTACTACCGACGAGCTATCTCGATCCCGCTGCATGCGGGATTAACCGATAAAGAGCAGAATGTAGTCGTGGCAGCGCTGTCCAAGGTCTTAGTTTGAGTATCTGCATTATACCAGCACGGGGCGGATCAAAGAGAATTCCGCGCAAAAACATCCGTAAGTTTTGTGGGCGTCCAATGCTGTCCTGGCCCATTAAAGCAGCATTAGATAGTGGATGTTTCGATCGCATCATTATTTCAACAGACGACGATGAAATTGCCATGGTTGCGGAAGAAGCGGGAGCAGAGGCACCTTTTCGACGCAGCGCTGAACTAGCTGACGATTACACGCCGACTGTGCCCGTCATCGTCGATACCATCGCCCAGCTCAACTTACCTGACCTGACACCTGTATGCTGCCTATACGCAACGTCTCCTTTCGTTACAGCGACTGACTTACGCTCTGGACTCGAATGTTTAGAAGAAACAGGTGCAAACTTCGTGGTGAGCGTTACGACTTACGCATTTCCTATTCAACGCGCCTTACGACGGAATCAACATGGCGAGGTCGCGATGTTTGATACAGCCCAGATGCAGACCCGATCGCAAGACCTTGAAGAAGCATGGCATGATGCGGGTCAGTTCTATTGGGGCAAGGCAGCAAAGTGGAAGACTACTGCGGGGATCTTCGGGGACGGCAGTCAAGGTCTCGTCCTGCCGCGTCATAGGGTGCAGGACATTGATACCAATGAAGACTGGCAAAGAGCAGAGCAAATGATGCGACTACTACAACTAGATTCCGCTTTATGGACATAGTTTTCCGCACTGACGCCTCGCTTGATATCGGAACCGGTCATGTGATGCGCTGCATGACTCTGGCGCGGGCATTGCAAGTGAACGGCGCGACATGTCAGTTCGTGACTAGGGCGTTGCCCGGCCATATGGCCAAACGGATCGAAGCCGAAGGTTTTGGCGTTACGTTGTTACCTGCCCCTCAATGCCAACAGGGCCCGACCAGTCCGCCTGCTCATGCCCATTGGGCTGGAGTAAGCTGGGCGCAGGACGCAGAAGAAACGCTAGCAGCGTTTGGTGATACTCGGCCCAGTTGGTTAGTTTTGGATCACTATGCATTCGATGCGCGTTGGCAAACAGCTGTGCGTGCCGCAAGTAAGCGGATCATGGTGATCGACGACCTGGCAGACCGGCCTCATGATTGTGATCTGTTACTCGACCAGAATCTTGGGCATACGGCGTACAATTACGAACAGCTTGTGCCAGATCGGTGTGTCTCCTTGGTGGGACCGCGCTATGCGCTGCTACGACCCGAATTTGCAACAAAGCGCGCAAGCGCCTTAGCAGACCGCGCTACCCGCGGCTTTAGGCATCTCTTGATCACAATGGGTGGAATCGATCAGGGGGATGCCACGTCGCAGGTATTGAAAGTGGTAAAGGGAGCTAATTTGCCCGTGGACTTGCGTATCACGGTGATTATGGGGTCACAGGCTCCTGCACTGGATCAAGTTCATGCCCTCGCTCAGGATATGCCGCGCCCGACAGAGATAGCTGTAGATGTGACAAACATGGCTGAGCACATGGCGTTGGCCGATTTAGCAATCGGGGCAGCAGGGTCGACGACGTGGGAGCGCTGCGCTTTGGGTCTGCCAACGATTATTGTGCAGATTGCTGACAACCAAGCCGGGATCGCACGCGTGCTGAGTGACGCAGGTGCCGCGCTAGACCCCGGCCCACTGCACGCCCCGGAGATCACACAAAACCTGCGGGCTGCGCTTGCAGAGGCGCCGTCGCTATTAGGCGCGATGGCGGAGCGTGCTGCCTATATCTGCGACGGCGATGGGGCGGCTCGGGTTGCCATTAGACTTTTGGCAACTAAACAATCCAGTAATATTATTGGTGAGGTTTTTTCATGCGGATGAAGCTTGCGGCACTACAGAGGGCAGATATCGACGCCGAATTTGTCTCATGGTACCAGAACAACGATGGGCATCTGGATTTCTTCACAGGCAGTCGGCGTAGTTTTTCGCATGAGGATCTTGTTGAATGGTTTGCGCAAAGTAAGATGCGAAACACACATTTGTATCTGATTTCAGATGATGACGGTGGACGTATTGGTACTTTAAAGATTGGTCCCGTGGATACGGTGAACAAGACGTCCGATCTTGTATGCCTAATCGGTAACCGCGACTACCTGGGGCGCGGGCTCGCGAAAGAAGCGATAGGCCTTGGCAATAAGATTGCGTTCAATGAGTTGGGCATTCGTCGCCTTCATGGCGGGATGTACGAAAGCAATGTCGCTTCGATCAAGGCTTACACGCGCGCTGGATGGATCATCGAAGGCAGGATGAAAGGCTATTATTGGGTTGATGGAAAGCCCATGGACAGAATTTGTGTCGCTTGCTTCAATCCATCCTATTTTTCGGAAGATAACTCAAATGCAGATTAATCATCGACCTATCGGCCCCGGACATCCGCCTTATGTAATCGCCGAACTCTCAGCCAACCATAACGGCGATCTTGCGCAGGCGCTGCGGATCATTGATGCTGTAGTCGAGGCTGGGGCAGATGCCGTGAAGATACAGACCTACCGGCCCGACACCATCACGCTGAAGTCCGACGCACCTGATTTCCAAATCACAGATGGGCTTTGGGCAGGGCGCACGCTTTATGACCTTTATGAATGGGCACATACACCATGGGAGTGGCATGAGGCCCTATTCGCTCATGCCGCCAAACGGCAGATCACGTTGTTCTCCTCTCCGTTTGACGCGTCGGCAGTGGACTTGTTGGAAGGCCTCGGCGCGCCAGCATACAAGATCGCAAGCTTCGAAGCAGTTGATTTGCCATTGATCCGATATGTCGCATCGAAAGGCAAACCAATGATCATTTCTACTGGCATGGCCGACCTCGCGGAAATTACTGAAGCAGTCGAGGCTGCACGTTCAGGTGGCTGCCAAGAGCTTGCGCTTCTTCATTGCGTCTCAGGCTATCCTGCACCTGCATCCGACTACAACCTGGCGACGATCGCTGACATGGCAGAGCGATTTGCTGTACCAGTTGGCTTGTCGGACCATACCCTCGACAATACCACGGCTATTGCCAGCGTCGCTTTGGGGGCATGTGTTATCGAGAAACATATGACGCTAGACCGCTCCGGTGGTGGGCCTGACGACAGTTTTTCATTGGAGCCGCGCGAATTTGCGGAGCTTTGTCG
>NZ_DASYOK010000148.1:0-22546 GCF_036007805.1 Yoonia sp. | reverse complement strand
CATGTCCGCCTAGACAAACACGAGCGTGATCGCGGGGAACATCAACAAGATAAAGACCCGCACCACATCGGAGCCCACAAAGAAAAGCACCGACCGGTAAGTGGCGGTCATCGGCGTGTCCTTGTCCATACTGTTGATGATTAAAAGGTTCATACCCACGGGCGGTGTGATCAATCCCACCTCGACCACGATCAGCACCAAGATCCCGAACCAGATCGCCAGTTCCTCGGTCGTCATGCCGAAATCCATGCCCGAGATGACGGGCCAGAAGATTGGTACCGTCAGCAGGATCATAGACAGGCTGTCCATCAGGCATCCCAAGATCAGGTAGAACACCAAGATGAGAACCATCACCATCCACGGGCTGAAGCCCTGGTCTGTAACCCATGCCGAAAGTTCCTGCGGCACCTGTGTCAGCGCCAGAAACCCGTTGTAGAACGCCGCCCCCAGCACGATGAAGAAAATCATGCCGGTCCCTGTCGCCGTTTCCGTGATGCTCTGACGGAACACCTGCCAATTCAGCGATCCTGAGAAGAGCGCGATAAGACCTGTGCCCATCGCGCCGACCGCCGCCCCTTCGGTAGGCGTGAACCAGCCTTGATAGATGCCGCCCACCACCAGACCAAAGACGATCAAAACGGGCCAAACCGCGCCCAGCGCCTTGAAGCGGTCGGCATAGGGCACACGCGGTCGGGTCCCGGCCTGATCAGGGTAGAGGCGGACATAGATGGCGATGGTCAGCATATAGCCGAGGGCCGCGAGGATGCCGGGGATGAAGGCGGCCGCAAAGAGCGTGGCGATATTTTGTTCCGTCAGGATCGCATAAATCACAAGGATGACAGATGGCGGGATCAGGATGCCCAATGTCCCCCCTGCTGCCAGCGTCGCCGTCGAAAACCCGCCTGAATAGCCATATTTGCGCAACTCCGGCAGGGCGACCTTGCTCATGGTCGCCGCAGTTGCGAGCGATGATCCGCAGATCGCGCCAAAGCCCGCACAGGCCCCGACCGAGGCCATCGCCATGCCGCCCTTGCGATGGCCCAGCCATGCCTCGGCTGCTTTGAACAGGGATCGCGACATGCCCGAATAGGTCGCGAACTGGCCCATCAGCAGAAACATCGGGATGATTGAGAGGTTGTAGCTGGAGAAGGTGGAAAACACCTCGGATTTCAGCCTCGCCATGAACACAGTGGTGCCGTCGGTCGCGAGCCAGAGCCCGCCAATGCCGCACAAAAGCATCGCAAGCCCGATGGGCGCGCGCAGGAAGATCAGCAAGAGCAGCACAGGAAAGGACAAAAAGCCCAAGGTCAGATCGGTCATATGTCGCGCTGCCCTGTCAGCCGCATGGCGGCGCAGTAGAGGCTGACGATACTGGCGGTGACTGCGGCGCCAAAGCTTGCGGCATAGGCCCACCAGATCGGAAACTGGATCAGATAAGAGGTTTCATTATAGCGGATTTTGTCCTGCATCCCCGCAAAAAGCCGCCATGTGATCAACACGATGGTCGCGGCCATCACAACGGTCCAGAATGTGCTCAGCGCCGCATTGACGCGTGGCCCAAGACCTTTCGTGAAGACATCGACGCGTGCGTGGGCCCCGCTGAGTTGTGTCAGCGGCAAGAAGGCGAAGATCGCAAAGGCTACGCCCGCTTCGACCAGTTCGAAATCGCCAAGGATCGGACCGACACCCAGATCAATCAGCCACTCACCAAGCCCGCGCAAGGCACCGCCATGAGCCAGATCGCTTAACTCGCGCCCGCTCACGCTGACGCAGACCATCAGCACCAGCAGGCACAGCACGATGCCGCCAAGCAGGGCCATGACATTGGCCAGTTTATGAATCGCGCTGTGCAGCATCAGCGCGGCTTAGTTGCCTACGGCGTGTTTGGCAATCAGTGCCTGCGCCTCTTGGTAGAGCCCTGTGCCATCAATGCCTGCCGCATCGGCTTGGGCGATCCAGTTGTCAATCGTGGGTTGGCTGGCAGCGCGCCAATCGGCAACCTGTGCCGGGGTCAGCGTGATGATGGTATTGCCCGCCTCTTGGGCCAAGGCCCGTCCGGGCGCGTCATACTCTTGCATGGTGCGTCCCGCAAAAGCGGAAAATTCAAGGCCGGAATTGGCATCAATGACCGCCTGCAGATCAGCAGGAAGATCGTTATAGGCATCTTGGTTCATGGCGAAAATGAATGCCGTTGTGTAAAGGGCCTCACCGGGAAATTCGGTATGGTTGGTGACCAGTTCCTGCACTTTGAGAGAGGGAACGACCTCCCAAGGGATCACAGCCCCGTCAATGACCCCGCGTGACAGGGATTCCGGCACCGCAGGCACCGGCATCCCGACAGCGGTCGCACCCAGTTCGGTAAACAGCGTTGTCGTCGTGCGTGTGGGCGCGCGCAGTTTCAGACCGCGCAAATCGGCCACGTCTGTGACAGGGCGGCTGGCATGGATCACACCGGGGCCGTGCACCCAAAGCCCAAGGGGTTTGAAAGCGGCAAAATCGGTGTCCATCATCCGTGTTTCCGCCAGTTCCCAAAAGGCACGCGATGTGGCTTCGGCATCGGGGGAAAGAAACGGCAACTCGAAAACCTCAAGCTGCGGGAACCGCCCGGGCGTATAGCCTGCGACTGTCCAGATGATATCGGCGACACCATCAATCGCCTGATCAATCAACTGCGGCGGCGTGCCGCCCAGTTGCATGGACGGGAAACGGTCAATCTTGATACGGCCATCACTGTCGGCCTCGACCTGATCGGCCCAGACATCCAGAATATGTGCAGGCACATTGGCCTGCGCTGGCAAGAATTGATGCAGACGCAACGTGACCTCCTGCGCGACGGCGGCTGTGGACAGGCAAGCGGCAGCAAGAACGCTTATGAGCGCGGTACGGGTCGTTTTCATGGTTATCCTCCAGAAACAGTTGACCCTATTGTGGTGATCACAAGCCTGCCCGCAAGGGGCAATTCATCCGACGAATGTGGTCTTCTGTGCGACACAGTCACCGGTCTTGCGCCTAATGGCGAAAATGCAGCCTATGGGAAAGCCATAACCGCCCAGAACAGACAGCGAGAGAGGCTGAAACGCACCGCATACTCTCTGCAAGTTGAGTTGTCGTGGCGGCAGACGTATCATATCTGTCCCATACGCGATAAGGTCGCGTGACGTTTGGGGCAGGTCCCCCCAAAGAGCAGGAGCCCGAACCGCGTGAGCATACACACGACGCCCCTTGATGATCTTGTCGCCTGTCCGCAGTGCGACACGCTGCATATGGCGCATAGCTTGCCGGAGAATTCTCAGGCCCATTGCCAGCGCTGCGGCTTTGTCTTGATGACCTCGCACCCTTCGGCGATCGCGCGCGTGATCAGCCTTGCGCTGACTGCGTTTGTCATGATGCTTGCCGCCGTCAGCTTTCCTTTCCTGACGCTGGATGCGGGAGGGCTGCAAAACGCGACTTCGGTACTGGACGCGGTGATGGCGTTTCAGGCCGGCTATGCCTTTCCTCTGGCGGTCGCTGTTGCGTTTTTTATCATCGTCATCCCGCTGATCCGCCTCAGTGCGTTGATTTACGCACTCGGTCCGCTGGTGCGCGAGGCCAAGCCACGCCAAGGTGCGCGCAAGGCTTTTGCCTTGGCCGAAAAACTGCGCCCTTGGAGCATGGCTGAAATTTTCATCGTTGGCGTGACCGTTGCGCTGATTAAGGTGGCAGGGCTTGCCGCTGTCACAATCGGCCCCGCATTCTGGGCCTTCGCAGGGGTCGTGGTGATTACGGTCCTCAAAGATCAATTGATTTGCAGGTATTCGATTTGGGAAGCGCTGGACAACGCCTCGGCCTGATGACGGCCCGCAATGCAGGATTGGTGGCCTGTCAGCAATGCGGACAGGTGCATCCGCTGCACACGCGCATCTGCAAGCGGTGCGAAGGACGGCTGGTGAGTCGCGACACCCAGAGCCTGCAAAAGGTCTGGGCATGGCTGATCGCGGGGATGATCGCCTATATTCCGGCCAATATCTATCCGATGCTGCTGACCTCGACACTGGTCGAACGCTCCGAAAGCACCATCATCGGTGGCGTGGTCGAGCTTTTTGATCATGGTTCTTACGGCATTGCCTTCATTGTCTTTGCAGCCTCAGTGATGATCCCTGTCGGGAAATTCGTCGCCATCATGTATCTGGCCATCAGCGTGCAGCGCCATTCCGGTGAAAACCAGCACGAACGCCACGTCGCATACGAGGTGGTCGAGTTCATCGGTCGTTGGTCCATGATCGACGTCTTTGTCGTTGCAATCCTGTCGGCACTGGTGCAACTCGACACTATCGCAACCGTCAACCCAGGCATCGCGGCAGTCAGCTTTGCGTTGTCTGTCATTTTTACCATGTTATCCGCACAGGCCTTTGATTCCCGCCTGATCTGGGACGCAGACAGGACCAACCAGCAATGAGTGATCCGAACACAAACGGGCCAGCACCGCTTGATATCAGACCCGTAAAGAAGAAGATCTGGCAGCGCGTGTCGCTGGTCTGGCTTGTGCCCATCTTTGCCTTGGCAATTTCACTTTGGGCTGCGTGGCAGAACTATCGGGATCGCGGCACGCTGATCACGATCAGTTTTGAAAACGCAGCAGGGATTACAGCCGGTGAAACCAGCATCAGATACCGTGATGTCATTATCGGCGAGGTGGAGGATGTCGAATTTTCAGATGGCCTGACCGATGTGCTTGTCCATGCGCGGATTGATCAGACCGTCGCGCCCTTTCTTGATGACGATGCGCAATTCTGGGTTGTGCGTCCCGATGTGTCGGTACGCGGAATTTCCGGCCTCGACACCATCTTGTCGGGTGTCTACATCGAGGGTAACTGGGACACCGAGGCCGATGTGGCCCAGACGCAGTTTATCGGCTTGGAACAACCCATCCGGACCCGCGCAAACCAGCGCGGCACCACTGTGACTTTGCGCGCAGATGACGGCGGCAGCATCTCGGCCGGTGCGCCGGTGCTGCACAAGGGGATCGAGGTCGGCTATCTGGAACAGCCCCAACTTTCGCTTAATGGCAGTCAGGTTGTCGTCACCGCATTTATCGAAAGCCCCTATGACCGCCGCATCACCAGCAGCACGCGGTTCTGGGACACCTCGGGCTTCAGTGTGTCCTTCGGCACCGGAGGCGTGTCTTTGAACGTCAGTTCGCTGGCCTCTATCATCGAAGGCGGGGTCGAATTTGACACGGTCGTTTCGGGCGGCCAGCCAATACAGGATGGTGCCACCTTTAACATCTACGACAATGAGGAGGCCGCACGCGACAGTCTCTTTACTGATCCCAATGCAGAAGTGCTGCGCGTCGCCGTGCTCTTCGAGCAATCGGTCAGTGGTCTGGCGGTCGGGTCCGAGGTGCGCTTTCAGGGTATCCGCATCGGTGAGGTCAGCGACCTGAACGCCATCGTGGTCGGTCAGGGCAGCAATGCGGATGTCCGCCTGCAGGCGGTGCTTTCGGTTGAACCTTCGCGCCTTGGCATGGGTAGCGACGCCACTGTCGAAGAGGCATTCAGCCTTCTATCCGATTTTGTCACACGCGGCCTGCGGGCACGGATGGTAACAGGGAATATCCTTGCAGGCACGCTTTTTGTCGAACTGGTCGAAGTCGAGGACGCGCTGCCAGCGATCATGAACCTTACATCCGGCGACTATCCGGTCATTCCCACAACTGACTCGGAAATCTCGGACGTTGCAGCCACCGCCGAAGGCTTGCTGTCACGCATCAACGCGCTGCCAGTTGAAGAACTGATGGATGGTGCGATTGACCTGATGGACAGCATCGAACGGCTGGCGAATGACGACTCGACGCGCAATGCGCCGGCGGCGCTTGTGTCGCTGCTGGACGAATCCCGTGCTTTGATTGCCTCGGAGGATTTGCAGGCCATTCCCAATGACCTGCGCACTGTCATCAATGACATCAACGGTCTTGTGGCCGAGGCCAGCGAAACCGGCATCATCACGAACCTTGATGCGGCGATCGCCACCGCGGCACAGGCGGCGACGAACATTGAACAGGCCACACAGAACCTGCCGCAGATCACCGCAGATATCCAAGCGCTGACAACCCGTGCCAACCAGCTTGAACTGGAGGCGCTGGTGGCGTCGGCAACCGAGACACTGAACGCGATTGATGCGTTCATTGGGACAGACGATGCAATTGCCTTTCCGGCCGAAGCCAATGCCGCCCTCATTTCCTTGCGCAGCTTCCTTGATGAAGTCCGCGAAGGCGGTGCCATTGAAAATGTGAACGACGCTCTTGCCTCGGCCAGTCAAGCGGCCAGCGCTGTGGAAGATGCGGTCAGCACCCTGCCCGCCCTGTCCGCGCGCGCAAATGATCTGGTGACGCAGATAACGACGGTCGTGAACAGTTATGGCGAGCGGTCCCGCTTCAGCGCCGAAACTCTTGCAACGCTGCGCGATATCCAGGAAGCGTCTGACGCGATTTCCTCGCTCGCGCGCACCATCGAACGAAACCCCAATTCCTTGTTGATCGGACGGTAAATCATGCTTTCACGCTTCACAGTCCTTGTCTTTACAGCCCTTGCCGCCTGTTCCCCCCTTGCCGAGCGCGTCGCGATGACACCGCTCTCCTCCTCGGTCGAGCTGCGTCCATTGGTGGGCAGTGCCATGATCCGGACGGTCTCCTTGCCGACATATGCCGCCGCAGAAGAGATTGCGGTGAAAACAGCGGACGGGCGCATCACATTGCGTGAAGACGTGCTCTGGGCGGACGACCCTGAGCGCGCGGTCACTTTGATCCTGACGCGGACCCTCAGCGATATTCTGAACACCGATGTCGGCCCCGATCCGTGGCCCTTTATCGGCCTGCCCGATGTGTCCGTGGACGTGCGGGTCGAACGGATGCTGGGGGGTCTGGACGGCACGTTCGAGCTGCGTGGCCAGTTCTTTGTTGCAAGCGAAGGTGCGGATTTCCGCAACAGCACCCACCGCTTTGACATCATGGAACAGGTGACGGACGGATCAGTCGAAAGTATCGCTGCGGCACAGTCGGCCGCCTTGCTGAAACTGGCCGAACAGATTGGCGCGGTACTGGGGCGCTAGCCTGCTGCGTCACCCAGCGTTGCCGTGGCGCGCCGCACCTTCAGGTTCGCCCGTACGAATGCCACAATAAAGATCGCTGTCAGCACAAGAATGACAGTCGGCGCAGGCGCGCTGTCGAGAAAGAAGCTGAGATAGACGCCCGTTAGACCTGCGAACATCGTCACCCCCACCGCAATCGGCAGCATCAGCGCAAAGCGTTTCGTCAGCAGAAACGCAATCGCCCCCGGTGCGATCAACAGACCGATCGACAGGATAATCCCCACCGCCGAAAGCGTGGCGACAATCGTCAAGGAAATCAGCGCCAACAGACCGTAGTGCAGCCATCCGACCCGCAAGCCGACCGCCTGCGCCTGCACCGGATCAAAGGCGTGGAGCATGAATTCACGTTGCTTGACCAGAATAATGACCGCAACAAAGGCGGCAATTGTGCCAGCCGTCCACAAGTCTTTGCCATCAACCCCCAGCATATTGCCGAAGAGGATGTGATCAAGGTGCACATCGGTTGTGATCTTGGTGTAAAGCACAAGCCCGAAGCCGAACATGCCCGAAAACACAATCCCCATCACGGTATCTTGCTTGACCCTGCTATTGGCCGCCAGAAACCCGGTGCTGAGCGCGCAGGTCATCCCCGCCACAAAGGCCCCGATGATCAGCGGGATGTTCAGCATATATGCAATGACAATGCCCGGCAGCACCGCGTGGCTGATGGCATCGCCCATCAGCGACCAGCCTTTCAGCACGAGATAGCAGGACAGCAAGCTTGTAGGCACAGCAATGATCGCCATCATCAGGAAGGCCTTGTTCATAAAGGCGAACTGGAAGGGGAAGAGGAGCGTTTCCATCAATTGCCCTCCAGTGCAGCGGCAGCACGGCGGCGCGCGGCCATATAGCCGTGTTTGGGTGCGAAAACAAAGGCCGCAAGAAAGATCAGGGTTTGCAATGTCACGATGATCCCGCCTGTTGCCCCATCAAGATAATAGCTGAGATAAGCACCCACAAAGCTGGTCCCTGCCCCGATGGTGACGCTCAGCACCAACAGCCGTGGGAAACGGTCTGTCAGCAGATAGGCTGTCGCCCCCGGTGTCACGACCATCGCGATGACAAGAAAAGCACCCACGGTTTGCAAGGCGGCAACGCAAGAGGCCGCAAGCAGCGTAAAGAACACCGCGCGCAACACATCAGGCCGCAGCCCGATGGACCGTGCGTGGTTTTCATCAAAAAACGCCACCATCAGGTCCTTCCATTTCGCCAGCAGCACCGCCAAGGTCACAAAGCCGATGATCGCCAGTTGCAGCGTATCGGAGGGCGTAATCGCAAGGATGTTGCCCATCGTGATCGTCTGCACGCTGACCGATGTCGGCGAAAGCGACACCATGAAAAGCCCCAGCCCGAAGAAGGACGTAAAGATCAGACCAATGATCGTGTCCTCCTTCAGCCCCGATCGCTGGTTAAGAAACAGCATCGCCCCTGCGGCCAACCCGCCTGCGGCAAAGGCCCCCAAAGCAAAGGGCAGACCCAGCATATAGGCCCCCGCCACGCCCGGCACGATCGAATGGCTGAGCGCGTCACCGATCAGCGACCAGCCTTTGAGCATCAGATAGGCAGAGAGAAACGCGCAAACCCCGCCGACCAAAGCACTGACCCACATGGCGTTGAACATGTAGCCATAGCTGAAAGGTTCCAGCAAAAGCGCCATCATGTGGGCTCTTTCTCGGTGTCGCCGCCCTCGCCGTAAACAACAAAGGGGCGCTCGTCATCGGTGATCACACGGATCTGGCGGCTGTCGTCATCGTCGTGCAGGTCTGACCCGCCCAGCACGAAGTGACGCAATACGCCACCAAAGGCGATTTCAAGGTTTTCGTGGGTAAAGACATCCTTGGTCAGACCGTAGGCCAGCACCGTCTGTTTAACCAGAATTGTGCGGTCGCAGAATTCCGGCACCGACCCAAGATTATGGGTCGAGACCAGTATCACCCGCCCCTCGTCACGCAGATCGCGCAAGAGGGCGACGATTGCATCCTCGGTTTGCACATCAACGCCGGTGAAAGGTTCATCAAGCAGGATCACCTGCCCTTCCTGCGCCAAGGCACGGGCCAGAAACACGCGCTTGCGCTGACCGCCTGACAACTCGCCAATTTGGCGGTGGCGGAATTCGCTCATGTTCACGCGCCCCAAGGCTTCGGTCACGGCGGCATGATCGGCGCCTTTGGGACGGCGAAAGAACCCCATATGCCCGTAGCGGCCCATCATCACCACGTCCTCGACAAGGACCGGGAACGACCAGTCCACCTCTTCGGATTGCGGGACATAGGCCACAATATTGCGGCGCAAGGCCTCTTGCACCTGCATGCCAAGCACCGAGATTTCGCCGCGTGCGGCAGGTACAAACCCCATAATCGCCTTGAACAGCGTTGATTTTCCGGCACCATTTACCCCCACAAGGGCGGTGATCGTCCCTGTGGGGATTTCAAAGCTCGCGTTATGCAATGCGGTGTGCCCGTTGCGGTAGGTCACCGTCACATTCCGCGAGATGATGCCGGGGCTTGGGCTCATTCAGTCAGGCCTGCTGCTATCGTTTCTGTGGTGACGCGCAAGAGATCAAGGTAGGTCGGGACGGGGCCATCCGCTTCGGTCAGGCTGTCAACATAAAGGACGCCCGCATATTCCGCATCCGTCTCGCGCGCGACCTGCTCGGCGGGGGCCTGACTGACTGTGCTTTCGCAGAACACGGCGGGGATATTGTTCTCGCGCACTGTGTCGATCACGCGCCGCACCTGTTGGGGCGTGCCTTGGCTGTCGGCGTTGATGGGCCAAAGGTAGAGTTCCTGCATCCCGAAATCGCGCGCAAGATAGCTGAACGCACCTTCACAACTGACCAGCCAGCGCTGTTCGGCAGGTACGGCAAGGATTTGGTCGCGCAGAGGCGCAATGGTAGCGGTGATTTCGGCCTTATAGGCCTCGGCGTTGGCGCGGTATGTTTCGGCATTGTCGGGGTCATGTTCGACAAAAGCGTCGCGGATATTGTCGACATAAATCAAGGCGCTCTCAAGGCTCATCCAGGCATGGGGGTTGGGTTTGCCATCATAAGACCCTGATGAAATGCTCAGTGGTGTGATCCCGTCAGAGAGCGTCACACTGGGCACGTCAGAGAGGTTGCTGAAAAACTGTTCGAACCACAATTCAAGGTTCAGCCCGTTCCACAGGATCAGATCGGCATCTTGCGCGCGGATGATATCGCGGGGGGTGGGTTGATAGCCGTGTATCTCGGCCCCTGCCCGTGTGATGCTTTCCACAATCGCCGCGTCACCAGCCACGTTCTGGGCCATATCGGCGATCACTGTAAAGGTGGTGACGGCTTTGAAACGGTTGTCTTCGGCCATGGCGGCGGAGGAAAACACGGCAGCGCAACACACAAAGGAGAGGCGTTTTATCATAGTCATTGGAGTGTCCTTTCGGTAGAGAACTGTCAATCGAAAAGATGCTTATGCGACTTATTCGCAATTGTAAAACGAAATGCGAATGGTTCGCATCTGGTCACGAAGAGGTGATCGTCAGTTGGCAATACAGGGGCCCCTCAACCCCCTATTCCGCTGGCGCGACAGCGCCGATTTTCTCCTCACTCGGGTCTGGCTTGCGAATGGCCAGACGCAGCAAGGGCGGCACCGTCAGAAGCGTCAAAAAGGCGGACATGGACAGGCCACCGACCACAACAGCGCCCAAACCACGATAAAGCTCGGACCCCGCACCGGGGAAGATCACCAAGGGCAACATCCCCATGATGCTGGTCAGCGTCGACATAAAGATCGGTCTGATCCGGTTGCGGGTGGCCTCCTCGATGGCGTCGACAGGCTCCATCCCTTCCTCGCGCAGATGGAACAGCGTCTGATGCACGATGAGGATCGCGTTGTTCACAACGATGCCCACCAAGATCACGAAACCCAGCAGCGTCAGCATATCCATCGGCTGGGTCTGGTAGAGGTTCAGCACCGCGAGCCCCCCGACCCCGCCCGCCGCAGCCACCGGCACAGCAATCAGAATGACCAGCGGCAGGATAAAGCTTTCAAAGAGCACCGCCATGACCAGAAAGACGATGACCAGCGCCACGATCAGGTTGATCTGGATCGCGTTCCAGGTCTGGCTGAGCTGATCAGCCGTGCCGGACACACTCAGGCGGATATCGCTGGGGATGCCCTGCTCTTCCAGCACAGCAACGACCTGTTGTTCCAAGATCTCGACGGCCTGTTCCAAGGGCAGGCCATCGGCAGGACGCACTTCGAGCGTCACAGTGCGCAGGCGTTCGCGGTGTCTGATCTCGGTCGGACCCGCGGTCAGCATGACCTCAGCCAAGGCCGATACCGGCACGATCTGACCACCGGGCGTGACAACAGGGTAATTGCCCACATCTTGCGTGCGGGCCGCGTCACGTATGGTCGGGTCCCCCTTCAGCACCAGATCAACACGCTCTGACCCCACGGTAATCTGCGCCACGCGCAACCCGTCGTTAAAGGCATCGACCGTGGCCGCCAGCCCTGAACTGTCCAAACCCGCGTCGGCAAGGCGCAAGCGATCAGGGATCAGGCGCACTTCTGGCGCGCCCAGTTCCAGCCCCGGGATGGGACGAAACTGATGTCCTTCCGCACGCGGCAGCACGCCCGAGACAATCCCCGCCGCGCGCCCTGCCACAGCGAGAATTTCGTTCAGATCCTGACCCGAGATATTGAGCTCAATGGCGCGGCCACCACCCACCCCGCGCCCGAAAAGCGACGGTTGGGTCATAAACCCGAAGGTGCCGGGTTCGGCAAAAATCGGGCGGCTGAGGATCGGGATCAGCTCGCCCGCGCGCTGGCTGTCGACCGTTGCGGCACCAACGAAAGAGTTGCCCGGAGTAGCTACGAAAAAGAAACTGTCGATGGCTGGCATACCATCTTCGGTCTGCGTTTCGGGGGCGACTTCCCACAAAGGCTGCGCCACGTCTTCAATGCGCTGCGCGATGGTTTCAGTGGTCTCAAGATTATAGCCGGGGGGCGGAATGATCAGGCCGAAAACCAGATTGCGGTTGCCTTCAGGCAGGTACTCCAGACGCGGCAGAAAGGCCCAGCTGGCCACCGCAGCACCGCCGGCAATCAGCGTGACCATGATGATCCCGATTGTACGAACCCGCACAGTCATGCGCACATAGGCCATCACGAGATTGCGGAACCCGCGCCCCAGATGGTCGATCCCCCAGAGCGGGATCATCTTCTGGTCATCACGGCGCAGCACACGGCTTGTTAGTGCTGGGATCACAGTGACCGCAACAACCAGCGACAACAGCACCGAGACCGAAATCGCCACCGCGATATCGCGGAAAAGCTGCCCTGCCTCAAGCTGCATCACCAGAATAGGCACAAAGACCAGCACGGTTGTCAGCGCCGACACAAGGATCGCGCCCCACACTTGCTTGGCACCGATATAGGCCGCCTCGCGCCGCGAATACCCCGCCTCGCGCAGGCGGTAGATATTCTCAAGTACCACAATCGCGGCGTCCACAATCATCCCCACCGCAAAGGCGATGCCCGCCAGCGAGATGACGTTTAACGTGCGCCCCGTGGCGGCCATCACCACGAAAGTCGCGACAATCGACACCGGAATCGAAAGCGAGATGATCACAACCGCCCGCGGCGAGCGCAGGAAGAGCATCAGGATCAGTGCCGCCAGCGCGCCCCCGATATAGATATTCGTCGTGACAAGATCGATTGCACCTTCGATATAAATCGTCTCGTCATAGATCTGTTGCAGGATCAAGCCTTGATCGGTCATCGGCCCTGCTTGCAGTTCCTCCAGCACCACGCGGAGCTCCTCCATCACGGTGATCACATTGGCACCGGATTCGCGCACCACATTGAAGGCGAGCCCGGGTTCACCCTTGAACCGCAGCCGCGCGTTGGGTTCCTGATAGGCAAAAGCCACGTCTGCTACGTCGCTGACGCGCACCCGCCCAATGCCACCGCTCGCTGCACCCGAGCGCAGCACCACATTACGGATCGCCTCTTCATTGTTCAGATTGCTTTCGGTCCGTACCACATAGCGCCGCTTGCCTTCGTCCACGTCCCCTGCCGAAATCGAGATATTCTCGGCGCGCAAGCGCTGCACCACCTCGGGCACGGTCAGGCCAAAGCGTGACAGGCGCTGCGGGTCTACGACCACCTGCAATTCACGTGTCACCCCACCAAAGACATTTACGGCAGCGACGCCGGGAATACGCTCTACACGGTCCTTGACGATGTCTTCGATAAAATCGCCAAAGTTCGGCATGGGCTGTGTATTGCCCTCGGCAGCCGTGATCAGCACCCACGCGATAGGGCTGTCGTCGGCGCCAGAGGTGTTCAGCGTCGGCTCATTCGCCTCGGCTGGATAGCCGCCCACACGGTCAAGGCGGTTGGATACCAGCAAAAGCGACTGGCTCATGTCAGTCCCGATCGCAAATTCAAGCGTGACCTCAGCCTGACCCGTCCGCGAGCGTGACGTCATGATCTCAAGCCCGTCGAGGCCGCGCAGTGTTTCTTCCTGTGGGTTCACGATTTCGCGCTCGATCTCGGATGGGGCGGCACCGGGCCAGTTGGTCGAGATCACAACGATGGGTTTGCGCACATCAGGCGCAAGCTGGATCGGGATCTGGGTAAGTGCCAACGCGCCAAAAAGGACGGCCATCAGGACGGCAGCAATGACCGCGACAGGGCGTTCGATCGAATACCGGATGATATCCATCAATTCGTCTCCAACAGGTTGGCGGCGATGGCCTGGCCCGGACGGAGCCGTTCATTCCCGCGGACAACCACCAGATCGCCGGCAGCGAGGCCATCAACCACCTCGTAGCGGTCGCCCAAAGGCACACCCAAGGTCACATTGCGCGGCTGCGCCTGATCCTCGGCGGCGACAAAGACGGTCCAGCCGCCTGCCCCTTGCACAAGCGCATCTTTCGGCACCGAGAGCACATCGCGTGCGGCACTAACAGGGATATCTACGGTCAAACTCTGCCCGACGGCCGCGTTGCCTTCCGCTGACAATGAAGGGGCCGCGAAAAGCACGGCGCGGGTGCGTGTGGAGGGATCCTCGACAGGCAGAATGGCGCGAAGTTCCAAAGTCAGCTCGGCACCGGTTTCGGTCTTGGCAGTCACCATCTGGCCGGGAGACAGAAAATTTGTATAGCGCGATGGCACGCTGGCCTGCACTTCAAAAGCGTCGGTATCCAAGAGACGCACCAGCGGCGTGCCCGCCTGAATAAAGGCACCGGGGATCGTGTTCACTTCGAGCACGACACCCGAAAAAGGCGCTGTTATCCGGCTCTGCTCAAGCTGATAGCGGGTTTCGGCAAGGCGGGACTCGGCGCTTTTCTCACGGGCTTGTGCTTCGAAAAACAGGGCCTCGGCTTCGAGAAAGTCTGCCTGTGCATCATCAAATCGCCCCTGGCTAAAGGATGTGCCGCCGCGCAACGCCTCGATCCGGTCAAGCGCGATACGGGCCCGATCAACACGCGCACGGGCGGTTTCAATGCCTGCGGCGGCTTCCGCCAGTTGCGCCTCGGACTGGGCCACCTGAATTGTCAGCAGATCATCGTTCAATTCGACCAGCAGATCACCCGTTGTCACGCGCGTGCCTGCAAGGACGGCCACCATGTCGACATTGCCGGCAACGCGACCCGCGACATTGCCGTCACGTGCCGTTGTTACTTCGGCAAATACGGGGACAGTTTCGGCCAAAGCGCGCGTTTCCACGGCTTGCACACTGACCGCCGCAGGGCCACCCTGAGCTTGCACTATCGACGCGGTCGCAGTCAGAACAATCACAAAAACAGGCAGCAAACGCATTGGTGTTCTCCGGTGGGGGCCTGAGTAAAAGTAGCGTGGCGGATGTGAAGTCAACGGATGGTCCAAGGAACCGCGCCAAACATGCCTGCATCTGGCGCATCTGCTACAAAAGCGGGCATCGCAAACCAGATAACGTGCGCTTGTCATCACAAGATGAACCAGAGATGGTGCCACAAAGAGAGCAATATCAAGGAGCAACTAGCATGCCAAAGGGCTATATCATCGGCCATGTCACTGTGACGGACGCGGAGGCCTATCAGGCCTATGTCACACAAAATACGCCCATCGTTCAGGGCTATGGCGGACGGCCCTTGGTGCGCGGCGGCCAGTCCGAGCATCCCGAAGGTCCGGAATACAGCCGCCATGTTGTTTTCGAGTTTGTCGATTACGCGTCGGCCAAGGCGGCCTATCATGATCCCGCCTATCAGGAGGTGGCGCAAATCCGGCGCGACAATGCCACCAGCATGATCGTCGTGGTCGAAGGCGTCTAGGGTAGAACCGCCAGCCACACCCAGACCGTCAGGATCGACAGGGCCGTGCCCATCAAGACAGCCGACGCCGCAACACGTTTGGCCTTGCCGTACATATTGGCAAAGACATAGGCATTGATCCCTGGCGCCATGGCCGCCGTCACTGTCGCGGACCGCAAGGCCGCGTCAGAAAGATCATTTGCGCGCACCAGCCCCCATGCGATCAACGGATGCAGGACAAGCGACACCGCGACAACGAACAGGATGGTGCGCATGTCACCTTCCGGCCGGTAGCGATACAGCACACCGCCCAAACCGAAAAGTGCTGCTGGCAGGGCCGCGCGGATCATCAGATCAAGCGCATCGGTCAGCACCGAAGGCAAAGGAATACCGCCCAAGTTTACCACAAAGCCCAACGTAATGCCGATGATGAGCGCATTGTGGAACATCGCATTGAGCACTTTGCCCGGCAAGGCCGCAACAGAGCCGCCGCGATTGCGTGCGATCTCCATCGCGGTAATGCCCACCATATAGCAAAACGGCGAATGGATCGCGATAATGGCATAGTTCGCCTCAAGCGCAGTAACGCCATAGGCGCGTTCGGTAATGGGCAGCCCCAACAGGAGCGAGTTTGAAAACAGACAGCAAAACCCGATGACAACGCTGTCTTCCCAATCGCGCCCGAAAATGTAGCGCGCGCCCAGCAAACCTGTGACAAAACCGGCAAATGCGCCGGCGTAGAAGCTTGTAAGGAGGGCCAGATCAAAGTTCTGCTGCAAATCAAGGGCTGAGATGGCGCGAAACAACAGGCAGGGTATCGCGAAGCCTTGGGTGAACTTCATCAACCCCTCGACACTGCTATCGCTGAAATAGCCTTTCCAGACAGCAACATAGCCAAAGCCGATGACCAGAAACACCGGCAGGATAACGTCGATCAGCGCGGCCATGTCGGATCCTTCGGCTTAGGGGACAGCAATGGTGATTGTCATGCCGTCATAAGCAGGGCTGACGTGTTCCGGTGTCTCTGCGGCAACTGTCGCGTAGTCCAGATCGTTGTGCATATTCGTCAGAATTGCCTGCTTGGGGGCTGCGCGCGCGATCCACTCGAGCGTATTAGCCAGATGCGAATGGGTCGGATGCGGTTCACGGCGCAGCGCGTCAACGATCCAGTAGTCCAGCCCTTCCAGCAAGGGCCAGACGTCTTCGGGGATGGATGAGACATCGGGCAGATAGGCCACATCGGCAATGCGGAACCCCAGCGCCTCGATGGACCCGTGTTGCACTTCAAACGGGCGCAGCACGATATCGCCCCCTGCCCCACTGATCGTGATATCGCCGTCAATCGTGTTCAGTTCGCAAATGGGCGGATAGGACGACCCTTTCGGCTGTACAAAAGCATAACCGAAACGTCCCAAGAGATCATTGGTCGTATCGCCATCGGCCCAGACCTGAAGCCGCTCGCGTTTGTTAAAGACGAGCATGCGCAGGTCATCAATCCCGTGCACATGATCGGCGTGGCCGTGGGTATAGACGACAGCATCCAACAGCCCGACGTCAGCGTCGAGCAACTGGCTGCGCATGTCCGGCGTGGTGTCAATCAGGACGCGGGTGTGTCCGTTGCCGCTGGTGCGAGTGACAAGCACGGAACACCGTCTGCGGGCATTCTTGGGGTTGGTGGGATCACAGGCCCCCCATAGCCCGCCAAGGCGCGGCACGCCGCCGGATGATCCACAGCCCAAAATGCGAAAGCTGATCTGGTCGCTCATGCGGCGGCCTTCCAGAACAAGCGGTCAAAGTTTGCGGTCGTTTGGCTGGCGAAGTCCTCATAAGGCAGACCGAACACCTCGGCCCCGACACGTGCCGTATGGGCCGTGTACGCCGGCTCATTCCGTCTGCCGCGATGGGGCGGTGGTGCGAGATACGGGCTGTCCGTTTCAACCAGAATGCGGTCGATCGGGGCCGCGCCGAAGATATCGCGCAACTCCTGACTTTTGGGGAAAGCCGCGATACCGGACATGGACAGATAGAAATCCATCTCCAAAGCCGCTTCTGCCAAGGCCGCACTGCTGGAAAAACAATGCATTACGCAAGTATAGGCGCCGTTGGCGTATTCTTCTTTCAGAATACGCGCCATGTCGTCATCTGCGGCGCGGGCATGGATGATCAGGGGCAGCTTGGTTTCACGGGCCGCGGCGATATGGACGCGCAAGGATTGCTGCTGAATAGCGGCGCTTTCGGCAGTGTAGTGATAATCGAGGCCCGTTTCACCGATCCCCACGAATTTCGGGTGCGCAGACATGGCGATCAGCTCATCAACTGTTGCGAGCGGTTCGTCGGCGGCACTCATTGGATGCGTACCTGCGGCATAGAAAACAGGTGCATAGGTTTCCGCGATGGCCCGCACCTGTGGTTCCAGACGAAGCCGCGTGCAGATCGTGACCATCCGCGACACACCTGCCGCCACAGCGCGCGCAACGACCTGATCCCGCTCGGCATCAAAATCCGCGAAATCAAGGTGGCAGTGGCTGTCAACGATGGTGGCGTGGGTCATTATGGGGCCTTCAAAGGAGGACTGTCGCTTGCGCCGTCTCTTCTATTTTGAAGATCATATCAAGGATCAGCGCGGCAGGGTCAAGGTTCACAGCGCGCCCGTGGCGTGACCGGTCCGTCAAATCCTGCTGCAACTGCGCCCAGCGGCGCGCTGCGCGGTCATCCGGGGCCAGACGCGCCAGCAGCCGCGCTTCGCCCGGGGCCCCTTGCGCGGACGGTTCACCCATCAGGCCCGCGCGTGCGGTGCGCGACAAAAAGAGATCAATCAGATCAAGCGTCATGCCAAAGCGCACCTCTCCTGCTTTGCCGACACAGGCGTCCGCAAGGCGCAGGGCTGCGGGGCGGTCCATGCGCGGCAGGCGTTCAAGGGTCTTGATCAATTCCGCATAGAGCGCCAGCCCGTCATGGCTCAACAGCCGGATCGCATCACCGGCAGAGCCGCCTGCAAGTGTGGCAAGGCTTTCGGATTGCTCGGACGGGTGGCCTGCCTGTGCCAGCGCGCTTTGCAAATCAGCGGCACCGAGACGCGCACAGCGCAGTTCACGGCAGCGCGAGCGGATCGTCGGCAAAAGCCTTGACGGCTGGTGCGCGACCAGAAGGATGGTGCAGAGCGCGGGTGGTTCTTCCAGCTCTTTCAGGATCGCGTTGGCCGCGTTGCGGTTCAATTCGTCTGCGGCATCGACGATGACCACACGCCGCCCGCCATCCGCTGCGGACATCTGGAAAAATGTCTTGAGACTGCGCACCGCATCAACGGTGATCTCAGTTTTTAGCTTCTTGGTTTTATCATCCCAAGGGCGGCGGATAAGCGAAAGGCGTGGATGGGCACCAGACTGGATCAGGCGCGCATCGGGATGCGCGGGATCGACAGCCAAACTGGGATCACCAAAAAGACCACCCTCCGGATTGGCCAGCAGGAAGGTCGCGATCTTCCATGCCAGCGTGGCTTTGCCGACGCCGCGCGGGCCGGTAATCAGCCAGCCCGAATGCAGCCGCCCTGCCCCGAAGGCATCCAGAAAATCCGCCTGCGCCTTGTCCTGACCGAACAGCATCTGCGTTTCGCGCGGATGCGGGGCGCCGGCTATGCGATCCGGTTCTGGGATGTCTTCATCGCTCATCCGTAGGCCGCGATTTCGCTGGCGATCTGGTCCGCTGTGCGGTTACCGTCAATCAACACGCAGCGGTCGGGGTTGGCATGGGCCAAGGCCAGAAAACCGTGGCGCAGCGTTTCCTGAAAGCCAAGCCCGAAATCTTCAAACCGGTCCTCGCCGGACTTGCGGGCCAGACCGCGCTGGAGCGCCATTTCAGGGTCCATATCAATGATGAAGGTCAAGTCTGGTTCACGCCCGATCATCAGGCTATGCAGACTGTCAACGATGCCGCGCAGATCGCCACGTGTGGCCCCTTGATACACGCGGGTGCTGTCGGCGAAACGATCCGAGATTACAGTCTTGCCGTCTGCCAGTGCCGGTTGGATCGTCTTTTCCAGATGATCGCGACGGGCCGCCGTAAACAACAGGATTTCTGTCTCGGGCGACCAGCGGTCCGTATCACCGGTCAGCAAAAGCGCGCGAATTTCCTCGGCTCCAGGGCTGCCGCCGGGTTCACGGGTCAGGATGATATCTTCGCCTTTTTCCCGCAGATGGTCAGCAAACCGGCGGGATTGTGTGGACTTGCCAGAGCCGTCAATGCCCTCAAAGGTAATAAAACGGGGCCTGCTCATGCCTCTTCTGGCACCCCTTGGGCGTTTGCCGGACCATATTTCTGCCAAAGCACCAGCGCCGCAGTGCGCAGGCGCGTGGCAAAGCCACCCCGTGCGACATCCTCTTCGGCGACCAAAGGAATACGTTTTTCGGGCAAATCGTCAAACGTGATCACCAGTTCGCCCAATTGCTGGCCTGCAGTGATCGGGGCCTCGATCGGGCCATGATAGACCACCTCTGCGTCGATATCACCCTGGTTCAGAACCGGCACCAGCAGGGAAAGATCCTCGGCCACAGTCAGGCCGACCGTTGGCAAAGCACCCATCCAAACGTCTGCTGTGGCTATACGCGTTCCCGCCTCTGCCACGTCTTTTTCGGCAAATTGCCGGAAGGCCCAGTTGATGATCCTGACGGATTCCTCGGCCCGTGCCTGGCGGCTATCAAGACCGGTAATCACCCAGATGATGCGCCGCCCGTCCTGCTTGGCGGACCCTGCGAGACCAAAGCCAGCCTCCATGGTGTGTCCGGTTTTCAGACCATCTCCCCCCAGCCCCATTGCCAGAACGGGGTTACGGTTGCTGGAATTGGACGGAACGCGCCCATCGAAGGGAAAATCGGTCTCCGCAAAAAGCGGATAGAATGTCGGGAAATCCGTGATCAGACGGTCGGACAGAATACCCAGATCTTCCATTGACATCCGGTGTCCGGCGGCAGGCCATCCGCTTGCATTCACAAAAGTCGAGTTCATCATACCCATCTGGCGCGCACGCTCGGTCATCATGCGCGCGAAACCGGCTTCGGTGCCGTCGGGCGAAAGCGCCTCGGCCAGTACAACACTGGCGTCATTGCCCGAAACGACGATAACACCGCGCAGCAAATCCTCGACGCGCACGCGGTCGGTTGTATCAAGAAACATTGACGATCCGCCAAAGCTCGCCGCATGGGACGACACAGCCAGTTCCTCGTTGATGTCCAGACGGCCATCTGCCACGGCCTCGAACGCCATGTAAATCGTCATCAGTTTGGACATCGAGGCCGGCGGTAGCGGTGTGTCGGCGTTCTTGGACAACAATACAGTGCCGGTCGTTTGGTCATAGATATAGGCGGCGGTCGCACTTGTCTCAAAGGCAAGCGCCCATCCCGGTGTGAACAGGCAGGTCGCGATCACGAAAAAGCGGTGCAAGAAACCAAAACGCATGAAGACAGATTCTCCTTGTTTGAGCGGTCGTTACTCTGTGGCTTCGATCACAAAGGCATCAACAAAACCCAGTTCTTTCAGCCGGGTAATATCGGCGGCATCGGTCAACGGCCCAGCAATCACGCGCCACACGGTGCGCCCGCCAAGCTCTTCGGGGCTTACGGTCGCCTCAATCCCGGCCTCGGCAATCGTTGCGACAGCATTATTGGCGTTACGCTCTACGCTGAACACACCGATCTGCGCGCGCGATCCCGCAGGCAATGGCGCGGGGGCTGCAAGCACGGACGACACATCAATCGGTGCGCTTGGGGCCGCAACGGCGGCTGTGGCCGCAGCTGTCTGCTCGACGGCAGATGTCGCAGCCTCAACAGCAGCCGGCAAAACGACCGCGGCGGTAGCCGCGGCAGCTTCACCTGCACCACCCTCTTCAGCGTCATCTAGAGGTTCGGCTTCAACAGCGATAGGGGCTGCAAGGCTGGCGACGACGGGGTTCTCTTCTGCCGGGGCCGCCTCAACCTCTTGGCGGCGCAGCACAACAACTTCAAGCCGCGCCGGCGCGCCGGGCAGCATACCCAGTGCATCAGCGGCATCCGATGACACCTGCAAGAGCGGGCCGGGATTGTCGCGCTCGCGGCGGAACAGCGCGCCGATCACCTCTTGGCCGCCTTCGGCATTGCGGATCACGACGCGCTCAGGGTCTGTGACCTCGGGGTGTGCAACCCAGACACCGCCCAATGACGGGCGGCCGTCCCACAAACCGTCGCTATTGATCGCAAAAATATCGGGGCGTTCGATATC
This sequence comes from Yoonia sp., assembly GCF_036007805.1. GTDB lineage: Bacteria > Pseudomonadota > Alphaproteobacteria > Rhodobacterales > Rhodobacteraceae > Yoonia. Next base: position 894 of record NZ_DASYOK010000148.1, on the reverse strand, counting down.
GATATCACGCTGCATACGCTGGCCCAGCGCATTGGCGGGCAAGGGTGCGGCGGCAGCCTGAGAGCCGCTACTGGCACTTGGAAAGGCGAATTCTCCGTTCTCGTCGCAAGCGGCCAAACCGATCGTCGCGGCGACTGCCAGCGAAATCGGCCACTTTTTCGCGTTTAAAAACACAAAGCCTGTCATCATTTGCCCCTCTGTTACACCTACTTTGCGGCAGGTATCAGCTGTTTTCAGCCGTATTTGTTGCTGCTCAACGTCACTGTGATCGACATTATTGCACGGCGCAACATGCATGCCGTCTATAGCACCGAGAAATGATAGCGCTGGCCAAGACTTTTTGAAAGGCTCTCACTTATTTTGTCGGCGGAATTCCCCAAAGTGTGAACGTGCTTTTCGAATCAGAAACGACCCGCTAACAGGGCCGTGTCGGAGGAGTGGCAGAGTGGTTGAATGCACCGGTCTTGAAAACCGACGTAGGTGAAAGTCTACCGTGGGTTCGAATCCCACCTCCTCCGCCATATCGGCCCAAGCGGCGATCATGCGAACAAGCGCCTCCCGCACCAACAGATTGCGCCGCAGCATCAAGGGCTTGGTCTTCAAACAGCCTGTCGCGCCTTTGATGCAACGAAAAAGCATCACCTTTGTGAGGCACAGGCTGACCTGCCGTGCGTAGACAAAACACGCATATTTTGGACTGCAGGCATTCAGCGCATAAATTTGACCTTTTCGCCGATCCAGTCCATTGTACTCCCGTCTAGTAAATGGTTTTTTTATGAGTATCCTACGTAACGCCGTTTGGGCGTCTCTTTTGATGTTGTTATCGGGGTCTGTGGCAACAGCACAGAGCTTTGACAGGGCAATGATAGCCTTTGATCAAGGCGATTATCACGT
>NZ_DASYOK010000147.1:0-4259 GCF_036007805.1 Yoonia sp. | reverse complement strand
TTTACTTCGTTAAACATGATGTCTTCCTAGTTGGCCTGTTTGGCCTTTTGCGTAGGGGGCGTATTCCCCCTCATCCCAGTATCTTCTTTGGTCAGGCGCTGGAATGCGGGCGCCAGTCTCTCAAGATTGTTGGGCCTTATCTCAGATTGCGGTGTTTGGGAAGGGGGAAGGGTTTCCGCCACAAACCCAGCCTGTAACCGTCAGCACATCGTTGGGCGAAATATCACAGTGAAGAAATTTCTTTACCTAAGCGAATGTCTTTTGCTACGGTTTATCTCAATCATTTATTTTTGAAGAAAAGGTCGCTCTATTATGAAGTTTGTCCCTCACGCTGCAGCGATTTCACTTGTTGCAACGCAGTCAATGGCAGGCGGCTTGGCTGACTCTATTGTTGAAACACCCGTGGCAGAGCCAGAAGCGATGGCAGCCCCGGCAGGCAGTTCGGATTGGATTATCCCTGCACTTATCGTAGGTGCTTTGATCGCTGTCGTTGTTTCAAACGACGACGACGGCAATGACAGCGAGCCTACAGAACCGCCGTCGGAACCGCCGTCGGAACCGCCTGTCATCCAAGAACCGCCAGTTTAACAACCTATGTGATCAGCACATAAATCTGGAATGGGCGCTATTCGCGGCCCATCCCAGAGCGTTCGGAGCATCTGAGAGTGTTGCCAGTTGATCTTCCTTACACGCTGCTTAGTCTGAATCCTCTGGTCGTGGTTGTTGACGGTGTCTTTGACGAAGACCTCGCCAATCATATCATCAGCAAAGGCGACGGGACGCTACAGCGTGGCGTGATTGTCGACCCCAAAGGTGGTACAAAGCAAAGTGATGGCCGCACCAGCGAAGTTGCAGGCGTTAACCAGTGGAGCGACCCGAGAGTAACGCAACTGGTCAGCCAGATTTCTACCTTTGTCCGATTGCCGCCAGAAAATTCAGAGCCCTGCAAGCTCATGCGCTATCAGGGGGATCAAAAATACGACCCCCACTCCGATGCATTTGACCAGTCTACCGGCGGGCGCCAGTTTCTTGCACAAGGCGGCCAAAGACTTTTCACGACGCTCTGTTATCTAAACGATGTCGAAGAAGGTGGTGAAACAGAGTTTCCGCATCTGAAAATCAAGGTGAAGCCAAAACTCGGGCGAGTGCTGATCTTTGGGAACACGCGGCTTGGCACGGCGTCGCCACACCCCCATTCCATCCACGCAGGACTATCTGTCGCAAACGGTGAAAAATACGCGATGTCAATCTGGTGGCGACAGCTGGCATATCACGTGCAGCGCGATTATCCGCCAGAGTCTGGCGAAACACGCACCATCTCATAGCGGTTGCCAAAACAGAAAACGCCTATCAGCAAAGGTCAATTGCTGTCATTCGGCGTGTCTTTGGCATAATTGCGCCCATCATTTCTACCATTCCAGCATGACTTCGCGCAGTGTTTTGCTACAATACCAAAGCACTCCTACATCATGATCAACCGCGTAAGAATGGCGCGGCACGATTGAAAACTTAAAGGAGATCATGATGAAACGAGCAAACCGAGCCAGTGCAATTGCAATTGCCATGATGATGGCAGCGGCGGCACCGATGGCCGCTTTGGCGCAGGCGGAAAGCGTTCCGATGACGCAAGACGTCACAGAGTCAGAGATCGCCGCATTCGCGCAGGCTTACCAAGAGGTGGTCGCGATCAATGCCGAATATGTACCTCAGGTAGAACAGGCCGCAGACGATGCAACGCGGCAGGCCCTGATGGAAGAAGCCCAGAGGGCACAGGCCGAGGCGATTGAAACAACCGAAGGGATAAGCCTCGACAGATATGTCGAAATCTTGACGCTCGCACAGAATGACGCGGATCTGACCGCGCAGATTACAGCATATCTTGAAAGCTGATCAATTATCACCGCAAATGAAAATCCGCTGCGATCATGTCGTAGCGGATTTTCTGTTTCCTGGCTTATCGCAAGGTGGCATCAAACTGGATGACATTTTGTTCCTCTGAAGCAGCAGGGACCACCGCTATCTTGGCGTTATTGATACCATTGCCCGAAAATTCTATGGTTCGCTCCATCGTGGCACCCTCCGCATCCATCACGGAGTATCCGGCAAGGCGCAAATCCTCTTGCCATGTCGCCAGCAAGTCATCGACATCATCCTGAGTGGAAAACGAGAACATCCTGAGCGAACTACCGATTTCACGCTCGCTAAGGACCTCGGCGTCCTCTGGTAGGACTACCTCTTTTGGCACCCATGTTTGCGGCGGTTCGCTTTGTGCGGCTGACGCGGTCGCGAGATGGACTGTTAGCATCATCATCGCAGCGCCGGTGGCAAATTGTTTTTTCATTTCCATGCGTGTAACTTAGGCACAATGGCGCAATTGACAATCTCTATGCGCTAAAAGCTGCCGATACCCGAAACGAAAACGCCCACCTGATGGCGGGCGCTTTCTGTATTCTCTTCTCGACCGTATCGCCTTAGCGACGCAGGCCTAGACGCTCGATCAGGCTCTGGTAACGTGCTTCGTCTTTGGACTTGGTGTAGTCCAGAAGCTTACGGCGCAGCGCAACCATTTTCAGCAGACCACGGCGACCGTGGTTGTCTTTCTTGTGGGTCTTGAAGTGCTCTGTCAGCGTCGCGATGCGGCTGGACAGGATAGCAACCTGAACTTCGGGCGAACCTGTATCGCCTTCTTTGGTTGCAAATTCCTTCATGATCCGTGTTTTTTCTTCAGCAGTAATCGACATCGGGGTCTCCTTTATATCAAGGGTGAATGGCACAATCCGGGATGTCGTCCAGAAGGGCCCGTGGAGGGTCTGTGCAAGGCAATCCCCGCGCAGATGCGTCGCAATAAGAGGATTCTGCGAAAAAGGAAAGCGATTTGTTACGCGGCGATCAGCGCGATCCGCGCCACATCCAGTTCTGCAAGATTGGGGAAAGTTGCGACAATCAAACCATCGGCGAATAGGACCAGTCCGTCTTCCGTTTCCGCGGTCTCCAGCTGTGGCAACGCACCCTCGTAAGTGATCTCGATCACGTCCTCGGACGCGTCAAAATCTTCGATAATCACATCGTTTCCGTGCAATAGCGCAAAGGTATCGGCCCCTGTTCCACCATGCAGGTGATCGCCCGCACCACCCATCAGGATATCGTCACCAGCACCTCCATTGAGGTAATCGACATCTTCGTCGCCCCGATCGTAGAGAATGTCGTTGCCTGGCCCGCCATGAAGCGTGTCCGCACCCGAACCGCCGATCAAGACATCATTGCCAAACGACCCAAGCAGCATGTCATCACCGCTGCCCCCTATCAGGACATCATCACCGCCGCCACCGTTCAGCACATCGTTACCCGCACCACCAATCAGAACATCATCGCCAACATGTCCGTTCAACAGATCATCACCGTCGCCGCCAACAAGCACATCGTTACCGCGTCCACCGTGCAACGTGTCATCACCGGCACCACCGGCCAGATAATCGTTTCCGTCTTCGCCATGTAGATAGTCATTTCCTGCGCCCGTCCGGACGATGTCATCCAGTGGACCCGAGAATATCACGGTGTCTTCATCGCTCATCGCGATCATGTCATCAATCGGCGCGATCTCGACGCTGGGATCGTCCTCATCAGCCCTCCCGTCATCCGTCGTTTCGGAGGGTTCATCACTATCCAACATCACGATGGCCGTCATTGCGACTCCCATCAATCCAAACAAAGCAAGCATTTCCAAAACCAGTCATCATCGAGTCGCCCCCGACCCCTTGGGATTTGAAATACCATGCGGCACATACCGGGACATCGAAATTCTGAACAAATGGTTAACGCGCCCGAAGCGTCACGCTTCGTTCCACGGGATCGGCTGCTGCGCATAACTGATGTAAAGCGGGTGCTTGGGATGCCCGTGTTTGCTGAGCCCCAACGTATAAAGCGGCTTGCCAAGGTTGCGCAAAAGCGCCTCGGTCTGGCGGCCGCGAGCCAAATGCGTGCCATGGGTGCCCCAAGCGGCAATGATCTGGTCAGCCCAAACCGCACCTTCGCGGATAATCGCATTGTTTTCGGGACCTACCGGATCGACCGCCTTGCGCATCGCAAAGGGATCGGTGTCGCGCCAAGCGAAGATATTTGTCACCTGAAACGCGCCAAAGCCCAGCGCACGGGCGCGTCTTTCGCAGCGCTCCACGGTCGGGTCGTTCTGCACCTCGGTGGCCTTCGAGGGGTTCAGCATCACAAACAGGACCCGTTTGCCCTTTGCATCCCACGTGCGT
>NZ_DASYOK010000146.1:0-2113 GCF_036007805.1 Yoonia sp. | reverse complement strand
GACAAGATCATCAATCAAGGGCTTTGCGGGCGCTATCATGACCGTGCAAATATCGACATTGTCGACGGTCGCGCAGGGATCAGCCTCTTCAAGGCGGAGGCGCGCGAATTTCCGATCTCGCTCGATATGATGGAACGCCATCCACAGGGAAGCCAGGCCTTTCTGCCGATGAGTTTTCATCCGTTCGTCGTCGTTGTGGCCCCCGATCAGGGTGGCACACCGGGCCAGCCGCGTGCGTTTCTGACAAGCGCCGGACAGGGCATCAATTTCGCACGCGGCACATGGCACGGGGTTTTGACGCCCATCCATGCGCCCGGACTATTCGCTGTTGTGGATCGGATCGGGGAGGGTCCGAACCTGCAAGAGCATTGGTTTGAAACACCATTCACCATTCTGGGGTGAGAAGAGACTTGCCAGCGGGAAGACTGGGAAGATCGTCCAAAGGGAGGGACAATACTATGGCTGACAACGCAATCGGAACACCGGAGCAGCTCCGTGATCCGAACTATACACCGGCACTTCATCGGGCCATTCCGCTCGGTATCCAGCATGTGCTGGCGATGTTTGTGTCCAACGTCACACCTGCGATCATTATTGCAGGGGCGGCGGGTTTCGGGTTCGGATCAGACGCGGGCGCGCAGGGGTTCCCCGACATGACCTATCTGATCCAGATGTCGATGCTGTTTGCCGGCATCGCGACTTTGTTCCAGACCATCGGTTTTGGTCCTGTGGGTGCCCGTCTGCCCATCGTGCAGGGCACCAGTTTCGCGTTTATCCCCATCATGATCCCGCTTGTGGCCGGCAAAGGCGTTGATGCGCTGCCTGCTCTCTTCGGCGGTGTGATGATCGGTGGTTTATTCCACATGGTGATTGCGACTTTCATCGGTAAAGTCCGCTTTGCACTGCCGCCACTGGTCACCGGTCTGGTCGTTACCATGATTGGTCTGGCCTTGGTCAAGGTCGGCATCCAGTATGCCGCTGGCGGCGTGCCTGCAATCAATTCGCCTGAATATGGCTCGCTTCTGAACTGGTCTGCGGCGCTGGTCGTGATCTTTGTGACCCTCGGGCTCAAGTTCTACGCCAAGGGCATGCTGGCAGTTTCGGCCGTCGTCATCGGTATTCTGGTGGGCTATGTCTATGCGCTGTTCATGGGGATGATCACCGTCGAAGGCATCGCTGCGAGCTGGAACCGCGCGGCACCTGTCGCATTCCCCAGCCCGTTCAAATACGGGTTTGAACTCAGCTTTGCCGCGATCATCGGGTTCTGTCTGATGGCTTTCGTCTCGGCGGTGGAAACCGTGGGCGATGTGTCGGGGATCACCAAAGGTGGTGCCGGCCGCGAAGCCACCGACAAGGAAATTACCGGCGCAACCTATGCCGACGGTTTGGGCACAGCGGTGGCCGGTATCTTCGGTGGTTTTCCGAATACATCCTTCAGCCAGAACGTGGGTCTGATCGCCATGACCGGCGTTATGAGCCGCCATGTGGTGACCATCGGCGCGATTTTCCTGATCATCTGTGGCCTGATCCCCAAGGTAGGTGCTGTGATCAATACAGTCCCCATCGAGGTCTTGGGTGGCGGTGTCATCGTGATGTTCGGCATGGTGGTTGCTGCGGGTATTTCGATGCTGTCGGATGTGAACTGGAACCGCCGGAACATGGTGATCTTTGCGATTGCCCTGTCGATCGGTCTGGGCCTGCAGCTTGATCCGCTGGCGGTACAGTATCTGCCGGATACGCTACGCATTCTGATGACATCAGGCCTTTTGCCCGCTGCGGTGATTGCGATCGTGCTGAACCTGATTTTGCCTGAACAATTGTCAGGCGAAGCGACCGAGGAAGTCTCGGGCGGTATGACAGGGCATGGCCACGGGTCGTTGCCAAAGTCATAAGGGCGGAAGGCACAAAACGAAAAGGCCCGGTCGCTTGACCGGGCTTTTTTTATTAGTTGGCTTCGCGGTCAGCCCAGCCTGCAAAGATGCGTTCCAGAAAAATCACCGCGTAGTAAAGAACGATCCCGAGGAAGGCCAGCGCGATCAGCACTGCAAACATCAACGGATAATCCCCGTTGGTTTCCCCCGACTTGAACAGTGCGCCAAGGCCACGACCATGC
>NZ_DASYOK010000145.1:0-2785 GCF_036007805.1 Yoonia sp. | reverse complement strand
GGCGCAGGGCATCGGTCAGGCGTTGACCGAACGGGTGGTGTTCGATGCGGATGGCCAGCTGCTCACAGCAAGTTTTATGGACTACGGGATGCCGCGCGCGGATGATCTGCCTATGATCAGGTTTTCAACTGAATGTGTGCCATCAACATATAATTCCATGGGGATGAAAGGCTGCGGCGAAGCCGGCACCGTCGGTGCGCTTGCTGCGATGGCAAATGCTGTGCTGGATGCGTTGTGGGATATCGGCGTGCGCGAGGTGGAAATGCCGTTCACTCCGCACCGTGTCTGGGAAACGATCCAGAAATCAAAGGCTGAGCGTGCAGCTGCGTGACTGGTTCTTCGGGCTTTTTGACAGGCGCGCGCGCAGTGAAGAAGGTGCTGTGCGCGGGCGTGGCCCTGCGGTCCATGTGATCATCCTTGACGGGACAATGTCATCACTTGCCGAAGGTTGCGAAACGAACGCGGGGCTAACGTTCAAACTCTTGTGTGAGGTCGGACGCACCGCCAATGTGACTGTCCATTACGAGGCCGGGATCCAATGGCGCGATTGGAAAAGCACATGGGACGTCATGACCGGCAAAGGGATCAACCGGCAGATCGAGCGCGCCTATGGCGTCGTCGCCTCGCGGTACCGCTCCGGTGACCGGATCGTTCTGGTCGGCTATTCAAGAGGTGCATATGCCGTGCGCTCGCTGGCAGGTGTCATTGATATGGTCGGGCTTGTCCGGTCCGAACATGCCACCGTCCGGACAATCCGCCAAGCCTACCGCCACTATCGCAGCGGTGCGCAAAGCCAGACAGTAGACGCGTTCCGGTCACTTTATTGCCACCCGTCCATCGAAGTCGAAGCGGTTGCAGTCTGGGATACGGTCAAAGCACTGGGCCTGCGGTTGCCGGTCATCTGGCGCTGGGCGGAAGCACAGCACAATTTCCACAACCACGCGCTCGGCCCGCATATTCGCAACGGCTTTCACGCTTTGGCGGTTGACGAGACCCGCCGCGCCTATGCCCCTGTGATGTGGCAGTTTCCCGAAGGCTGGTCCGGCCATGTCGAGCAAGTCTGGTTTCGCGGAAATCATGGCGACGTGGGCGGGCAGGTCTGGCAGCATCCGCCATCGCGGCCTTTGGCCAATATCCCCTTGGTGTGGATGCTGGAGCGTTTATCGGAGTGCGGGGTTCCTTTTCCTGACGGCTGGCGGGGGCGGTTTACGCAAGATCCGGCAGCCCCGTCTATCGGAAACTGGCGGGCTTGGGCCAAAGTGTTTCTGTCGCGGCGTCGGCGTATTGTGGGGCAGGATCGCTCGGAACGCCTGCATGAAACCATCAGCGATGCCGGAGCGTCTGCGTCAGTCGCCCCGCAGTTTCATGATCAGACAAGTGGTTGAGCCGGTGGCATAAAGCTTGCCCGTCACCGCATCGCGGATCTCGCCCCGCGCCACCCCGGTGGAGCGCCCGGCATGTTCAATGACCCCCGTCGCAAGGATTTCGGACCCGAGTGGAATAGCGCCGACCAGATTAACCTTATATTCCAACGTGGTATAGACGGAGCCTTTTGGCGTCATTGTCATCACGGCGCAAGACATGCAGCTGTCGAGCAAGGTGCCATACCACCCGCCATGCACACCACCCGCAGGATTGCTATGCTGGAATTCCGGTTTGCCGCGGAAGGTGACCCGGCCTTTTTCTACGGCCTCCAGTGAATACCCCATCAAGGCCGAGATCGGTGGCCGCGAGATGCGCCCGTCCTGCATTGCTTGCATGAATTCAAGGCCCGACATTGACAGCGTTGTCTCAAGATCGGGCATTTCTTCGGGGGTGGTGGCAGTAAACATTGGCGCTCCGAGCAATTTTTTGCCCGAAGCTGGCGCTTTAGGCCACGTTTTGCAACCGGACTTTTGGCGTCACGCCAAGCGCATGGCACACATCACGTGACAATTCGGGACGGTTCAGTGTGTAAAAGTGCAGATGATCAACGCCACCTTGTAGCAGGTCGTCACACAGCTCTGTCGCAACGGCGGTCGCCAAGAGTTCGGTGCTGCCATCACGGGTGGCATTTTCAAAGGCGTCATGGATCACTTGCGGGATATGCGTGCCGCATTGTTTTGCAAAGCGCTGGGTGCCACTCCAGTTCTCGACCGGAAGAATACCGGGAATGATCTGGCCATCAATACCCGCCTTCACACAGGCATCGCGGAAGCGGAAGAAAGTCTCGGCTTCAAAGAAGAACTGCGTGATAGCAGAGGTCGCACCGGCGTCAAACTTGCGCTTGAGGAAGGCAATGTCGGCGGCGTGGTCGGTCGCTTCGGGGTGTTTTTCGGGGTAGGCGCCCACGCGGATGGTGAACTGTCCGGTATTGGCCAGCGCCTCGATCAGCGTGACCGAGCTGTCAAAACCGTCGGGATGTGCGGTGAATTTCGCAGCACCTTTGGGCGCATCCCCCCGCAACGCAACGATTTCACGCACACCTGCTGCGGCGTAGTCTTCGGCGATCTGCAAGGTCTCGGCGCGTGTCGCGTCAACGCATGTGAGGTGTGCTGCTACATTCAAACCGCTGGTTTTGTGGATTGTCGTGACGGCTTCATGCGTTAGTTTGCGGGTGGTGCCGCCAGCACCATAGGTGACGGAAACAAAGGTGGGGTCCAAAGGGGCAAGCGTATTGACGCAATCCCAGAGACGAAAAGAACCCTCAAGGGACTTGGGGGGGAAGAATTCGAAGGAAACGTTCGGCTTGGACATGATGCACCTCTTGCTTGCCTTGATCTTTTGTCATCAGTATGAAGTTGAC
>NZ_DASYOK010000144.1:0-14977 GCF_036007805.1 Yoonia sp. | reverse complement strand
GCCATCGTGTCTGTGGTGCAGTCGCTGATGCTGGGGGATGCCGATTTTGGCCTTGCCGGCGGGGCCGAAAACATGAGCCGGTCACCCTTTATCATTTCCGATCAGCGCTGGGGTGCCAAGATGGGCGATATCCGCACGCGGGATATGATGTTGGGGGCGCTGAACTGTCCTTTTGGCACGGGACACATGGGTGTCACGGCCGAGAATGTCGCAGGCGAACATCATGTCACCCGCGCAGAGCAAGATGCCTTTGCTTTGCTCAGTCAGGAACGTGCCGCAGCAGCGATTGCGGCAGGATACTTTGACAGCCAGATTACCCCCGTTCCCGTCAAACAGCGCCGCGAGATCGTGGATTTTGTGACGGACGAACACCCCAAGGCTACGACATTGGAGGCGCTGTCAGGCCTGCGCCCCGTGTTCCAGAAAGACGGATCGGTTACGGCTGGCAACGCCTCGGGCCTGAACGACGGGGCGGCGGCAATTGTGCTGGCGACAGCCGAGGCGGCGGAAAAGGCAGGGCTGACGCCGAAGTTCCGTATTCTGGGCTATGCGCATGCCGGTGTGCGGCCAGAGGTGATGGGCATCGGACCTGTGCCTGCGGTGAAGAACCTCTTGGCGAAAACAAAGCTGACAGTGGACGATTTCGATGTGATCGAATCGAACGAGGCCTTCGCGTCGCAGGCCTTGGCCGTGTCCAAAGAGCTTGGCTTTGATCCGGCCCGCGTGAACCCCAATGGCGGCGCGATTGCGCTGGGCCATCCTGTCGGGGCGACGGGTGCAATTATTACAGTGAAAGCAATGTATGAGCTCGAACGCATCAGCGGCAAACGCGCCCTGATCACGATGTGCATTGGCGGCGGTCAGGGGATTGCGCTGGCGATTGAGCGGATTTAGCGCAGGCCTGCCCCTTGCGGACGCCTGTGCGCCGTGTTTGTGACAGCCAACACCATCAGTGAGACGAAAAGCCAGTGACGACACGCCCGACCCTTCGCCATGTTGTTTTCTTCAGCGCCAAGGACAAGGCAGACATTCCGCGTATCGTGGAAGGTCTGGCGCTTTTGGCCGGGATCCCGCACAGCACGTCGTTTGAAGTGCGGCAGAACACGCAAAGCGATGCTCTGTCGTCTGAGGTTGATGTGATCGTCTATGCAGAGTTCGCCAGTCACGAGGCTTTGGCTGCTTATAAAGCTGATCCGCTTTACGATGCATCCATCAAAGCAGTGCGTCCGTTGCGCGACATGCGAATTGCCGCAGACTTCTAGAAACCAGAACTTTCTTGGCGTATTGCAACGAGTGGTTTTTGATCAATCAGGTGGGGTAGTCACGCAGAAAGGCCCATTTATTGCCCTCTGACAGGTCGGGGTCATAGGCGTAGCCACCCGACGTGAAATCCTTGATACCATCGGCATCGGTGACGCGGTTCTCGACCATGAAACGGGCCATGGCACCGCGGGCGCGTTTGGCGAAAAAGCTGACGATGCGTGGTTTGTCGTCTTTGACTTCCATAAAGACCGGCGTGATGACCCGCAGTTTCAGCGCCGCGCGGTCCGCTGCGCCGAAGTATTCCTGACTGGCGCAGTTCACCAGCGTATCGGTGCCCAAGGTCTCGGCCTGTGCGTTCAGCGCCTTGGCAATGGTGTCGCCCCAATAGTCATAAAGCGATTTGCCGCGCCGCGTTTTCAACCGGCTACCCATTTCGAGCCGGTAGGGCTGGATCGCATCCAGCGGCCGCAACAGACCGTACAAGCCCGACAGAATGCGCAGATGGTCCTGCGCCCATGCCAGATCATCCTCGGTCAGGGTCTTGGCTTCCAGACCTTGATAGGTATCGCCGTTAAACGCCAATGCCGCAGGTTTCGTGGCGCTCGCATCCGGTTCTGCCGCGAAAGCATTGAACCGGTCACGGTTCAGACGTGCCAGATCGTCCGAAATGCTCATCAGGCTCTTGAGTTCTTTGAGCGTCAGGTTCTTGGCGGTCTTGGACAGGCGCACCGCGTCTTCCTGAAAATCAGGCGCAGTGGCGGGAATATCAACCGGCTCCATGTCGAGCGATTTGGCAGGGGAAACGACAACAAGCATCTGGGCATCCTTTCGATCTTGCAAAGGGATGTAACATGACCAGCCACATTGACCAGCCCTCTGGTGTCCGCACACGGCTGGGGCTATGTCTTGGCCAAACAAAAGGGAGTGCGCCATGAAACTTTGCCGGATCAGAACAGCAGACGGGATCAAACCAGCAGCAGTGGATGCTGCGGGCGCTTTGCGTGATTTGTCAGGACACATTGACGATGTGACCGCTGCTCAGATTGCACCGGACGCGCTGCGCGCCCTTGCCGCCATTGATCTTGACGCCTGCCCTGTCATTGCCGGCAAACCAGCCCCGTTTCTAGGCGATGTGCGGCGCGTCTTTTGCATCGGGCTCAACTATTACGACCACGCCGCAGAGATGAACATGGCGATCCCCGATCATCCGATCCTGTTCATGAAGGCCTGCGAGGTCACAGGCGCGCATGATCCGATCATCATTCCCAAAGGCGCGACCAAGACCGACTGGGAGCTGGAACTGGGCGTTGCCATCGGCACCCGCGCCCAACATGTGACAGAGGAAGCCGCACTAGATCACGTGGCAGGATATTTCGTCGGCAATGACGTGTCTGAACGGGCATTCCAGCTTGAGTTCGGCGGTCAGTGGATGAAAGGCAAATCGGCAGACAGTTTTGCGCCGGTTGGCCCCTACCTTGTGACCAAAGACGAGATTGCAGACGTGCAAAACCTGTCGATGTCGCTGGAAATCAACGGTGAGCAAATGCAGAAAGGGTCAACCAAGACGATGATCTTTTCGGTAGCCCAGATCGTGGCGCATGTCAGCCAGTTCGTGACCCTGCAACCCGGCGACCTTATTCTGACAGGGACACCACCCGGCGTTGGCGTTGGCCACAAACCACCACGCTTTATGAAAGCGGGCGATATCCTGACGGCAGAAATTGAAGGGCTCGGCGCGCTGCGGCAAGAAGCCGTCGGATTCAAAGGCTAGTTGAGCTGGACCTGTAGCGGGTACTGACCATCCTCGAACGGACCGAAAAGATCATCCAGATCAGGGTGATCGACCGGTTCGCCGGAATAGTCAGCGACAAGGTTCTGTTCCGAGACATAGGCCACATAAAAGCTCTGCTCGTTCTCGGCCAAGAGGTGATAATAGGGCTGGTCCTTTTTGGGACGGCTGTCCTCTGGAATGGCATTGTACCATTCGTCCGTGTTCGAAAACATGGCGTCCACGTCAAAGATAACACCCCGGAACGGATGCTTTCTGTGGCGTACAATCTGGCCAAGATGATATTTCGCGCGCGTTTTGAACATGGTCTTCCTATTTGTCTCCTTATAAGTCTGCCGCACGCGAAAAGTCCACGCTTGCGGCCAAAATTTAAAGGAAACAGTTTGTGAACCTCGTCCTGACAGTCCTGAATATCACCGCGCCGGTTTTTCTTTTGGCCGCTGTCGGATTCGTATGGGTCAAACTGGGGTTTGAGTACAGCGTCACCTTTGTCACCCGCATGGCGATGACACTGGCGGTGCCCTGCCTTATCTTTGTGGCGTTGATGAACATAGACGCCGCGCCACAGGCGATTGCCACGCTGTCTCTGGCCTCATTTGTGGCCTATCTGATTGTCATCGCGGGTTGTTTCATTCTTGTGAAAGCGGCCCGGCTCGACACGCAAACCTATCTGGCCCCGCTGATTTTCGGCAATACGGGCAACCTTGGCCTGCCGCTGGCGCTTTTTGCTTTTGGCGAGACAGGCTTGGGCTATGCGGTGGTGGTCTTTGCGGTGATGGCGATCTTGTCGTTCACGATCGGCATATGGATGGTGGCAGGTGCGGGATCATTCAAACGCGTTTTGCAGGAACCCTTGGTGGGTGCGACCCTGCTGGGCGCGCTGTTCTTGTGGCAGGGATGGGAAACACCGGTTTTCCTGACCAATACGCTGGAATTGATCGGGCAGATGGCGATCCCGATGATGCTGATCACACTTGGGGTGGCAGTGGCGCGGCTGGAAACAAAGGCGATGGGACAGGCTGTCGTGCTTTCGGTCGTCAAGTTGTTGATTTGCGGCGGTGCCGGCTGGGGGGCTGCGGTCTGGTTCGGGCTTGATCCTGTTGCCGCTGGCGTGCTGATTGTACAACTGGCCACGCCGGTGGCAGTCACATCCTACCTTCTGGCCGAAAAATACGGGGCCGACGCGCAGCCTGTGGCGGGTCTGGTTGTGGCCTCAACCCTGCTTTCGGTGCTCGCTTTGCCGCTGATCCTCGCATTTGTGATCTAGATCGGCACCACAAGGGGATTCCCACAACGCCTGTTCCGCGCTATGCTGCGAAAAAACAAATAAAAGCGAGAGGCAGATGAGCAGTATCTTTCGCGCAATGGCATGTGTGATGCTTCTGGCAAGTTGCAGCAGCGGATCGGGTTATAACTCGGCCCCGCGCAACCTGGATGATGCATGTAGTATCGTGTCCGAGCGCCCGGAATACCTTCGTGCTTTCAAAGCGGTGGAACGCAAATATGGCGTTCCGGTTCCTGCGCTGATGGCGATGATCTATCAGGAAAGCAAATTTATCGGCAACAACCGCACGCCGCATCGCTATGCGCTGGGTGTGATTCCCGTGGGGCGGCAATCCTCGGCCTTTGGCTATAGTCAGGCATTGGATGGCACATGGGAAGAATACGTGCGCGGCCCGGGTGGGCGCAGTGCGCGGCGCGACGATATTTTCGACGCCACAGATTTCATGGGCTGGTACATGACCTTGACCGTGCAAGAGACGGGCGTGCCAATCTATGACACGCGCAACCAGTATCTGGCCTATCACGATGGCCGGACCGGTTTCTTGCGCGGCACGTGGCGTTCTAAAAGCTGGCTGATCCGGATTTCCGGCGAAGTCGAAGCGCGTGCCGTGATGTACGACCAACAACTGCGGTCCTGCCGCAAGCGCTAGAACGCAAAAGGCGGCTCTGCGCAGAGCCGCCTTTTCTTGATCTCGTTATCAGGGATCAGTTTCCGCGACTGCGTATTTCCGCGTTGATGTTGAACAGGATATCCCGGATCACGCTGCCCGAGATCAGATCATTCAGGATCACCGTGGTCTCGGTTCCGAATTCGTCGGTGACAATCCACTGCCTCAGTTCAACCGGATTGGCCGTAAAGACCAGTTGGATGCTACCATAGTTGGGGTTGTCGGGGTCTTGCGCGGTGACAGTTGTGGTCGTTCCGTCCGAAGCCACATTTGTCACCATATCGGCGCGTTCAAGATCTACGTTATTCTGCAAAATGATACTGAGCGGGGTCTGGTTCAACGGATAGCGGTCCGGTCCTGTGTTCGAGCGCGGATCAAAGATCGCGACCTGCCCACCACCGGCCATCACCAAAGAATCCGACGGCGCGTTATACTCAAACCGGATGCGCCCGGGGCGTTTGATGTAGATCTGGCCAGTGCTTAGCGTGCCGTCGGGGTTGATCTGGGTAAAGCCACCCTGCGCGGTCTGAAGCTGATTCAGATAGGCCGAGATTTGCGCCAGACTGAGCTGCTGGGCCGAAACGGCACCGGCATAAAGCGTAAGCGCCAGAACGGCGATGAAGGAGAGGATACGTTTGTTCATGTCTCTTACCTATGTGTCTGGGTGACGAAATGCACCCTTTGGATAGACGACACAACAGCATGTGATGTGCTGCTAAGCGATAACATGCCACCTGTTTACCGATAACCTGCGTGGAGTTTTCGCCTTTGGGCCCAATCTGCATGACACTACTTAAAATGAAAAATGCGCCGCTGAACGGCGCATTTTCCCAAGTCTCTCGGCATCGCAATCCAGATTAGCGGATCCAAACCTCGACGCGCGTGTACTCGGACCCTGTGACCTGCCCGTCAATACAGGTGGCCGGTGACACATTCCCAAAACCATATGAGGTAACGGTATAGTTGTTGGCCGCAATTGTATTTGCCGCAAGATCGCCGAGGAGCTCCGCAAAAGAGGTGGCCGCTTCCTCGGAGGCAGCAATTGCCGCTGCGCTCCCATTGGTGCTCTCTCCGAAGCCGACCAAAAGGATCTCGCGGCCTTCGTTTCCGGGCTGTTCCAGAAAATCGATCAGATCAATCAACATCGCTCGGTTCCAAGCCCCCTCTGCGCCACTGGCGGGGCCACCCGTCATTGTGGATGACAAACGGTCTGCATCAAACAGCGCCTGAAACATTTCTGCAGCGGCGGCGCGTTGCACATCGTCAAGTGCTGCTTCAAGCAGGCCGCTGATCCGTGCGTTCTTCTCGGCATTATTCAACGCCACCACACTGAAGTTGATGAAACCTTCGTTCTCGACCAAGCCTTGTGCAACATCGCTGACCGCAAAGTCGAACACTTCTGTCGGCAAGGCTGTGTTGGGTGTGGTGTTGTAGGTCGCCATAATCGGCTGGATCAAAGCATAGTCACCCGAAATGACATTGAACGGCGTCGGCGCCACCGCAATACCGCACGACCCGGCCACATCTACAACAAAGTTCTGGTCGGCATTTGCGGTCGTTATCACACCTACACTTCCAGGGAATTGGCCAATCGAACCGGAAATACCGGCCTCATCCGACATGGTCAGGACACTGCCTGCAACTTCAAGCCCCGCGGGCTCCATGACAAGACGCTGAAATGCGGAACCCGCTTCGGAATTTGGCGGAAGCTGAAGCGGCAGGATGCTCACGTCAGCACCGCCGATCTGAGACCAGTTCGTCACCTCACCTGCAAAAATGCGCGCGAGGTCGTTCACGGAAAGCGCTGTGATCCCTGCATTGGGAGCCACGACGACAGAGAACGACTTCAGGCCAAGCAACTGATGTGACAATGCCGTGCCTGTCGCCCAGGCAGAGGGCGTGTTGTAAACACGGCTCGCCGTGCCATTGAGAGACACGCTATCAACGCGGATATCGGCCACTTCATCCGAGGCACTGACGGACAAGGCAGCCCGATCACCGTTCGTTTGGTTCTCCAAGAGCAATTCACCCACAGACGTCAGCTCGGCGCTTATGTCGCCTGCGTTGGTCACGGCAAAGGCCCCTGTTATGGTCCGGTGCAATGTGCCGTAACTTGGTGAGGCGAAACCGACGGACAGTGCATCAACAGCACCCGCGATAACAGGAACGACATCTCCGACAACGCCCTGAAAGGCAGCTTCCGTCAAACCGAAATCGTTCGATGCGATGACATCAAGGCATGCTTCACCGTAGCAAATGACCTCTGCGGCGGGCACTGCCACGCGGCCAACTGTTGTTTCAACCTGAACCATTACACCGTTGAAGCCCACAATTTGACCCTCAACGTTGATGAATTCATCCGGGGATCGTAGCTCAACCGACTGCGCAAAAAGCGCCACCGGCGCAACTGTACACAACAACGTCGTAGCAAATCGTGAAATCATTTTATTCAAAGCTCCAGCAATGCGTCAGCGGATATCTATTGTAACAAAACCATGCAAAACAGGCGAAACTAGGGAAATGCTGACAGAAAATGGTTAATTGTGCTACGTCGCGCAACAATCAGAACACCCTTAATTTATGAGCTTTCCGCATTTGCAACGCATTAGCGCAGTTAGCCGTTCCACAGTCTCGCCACATTGTGGATAGAATGCACTCAGAGCAAGATAACACAAGCTGCGGAATCTTGCTTTGTTTTAAAATTTACGTTTCTGCTGTTTTTTTAGCCCACGCCCGCGTCGTCATGCCCGCATAGGGGCTGCAGATTGCGCTGTAATGCAGCAAAATCAAATAGCTTGGGGTCAAGCAAATGGGACGGGCGCGCATTCATCAATGCGCGGAACATAACCTGCCTGCGTCCCGGGCTGTTCTTTTCCCAACCATCAAGAATTTGTTTGACCTGTTGGCGCTGCAACCCGTCTTGCGACCCGCAAAGATCACAAGGAATGATCGGGTAATTCATCGCAAGCGCAAATTTTTCACAATCGGCCTCGGCCACATGCGCCAGCGGACGGTAAAGAAAAAGATCACCTTCTTCGTTTACCAGTTTCGGCGGCATCGTTGACAGACGGCCACCGTGGAAAAGGTTCATAAAAAAGGTTTCGAGAATATCATCGCGGTGATGGCCCAGAACCACCGCCGAACAGCCCTCTTCACGCGCAATGCGGTAAAGGTTGCCACGGCGCAATCGCGAACAGAGCGCGCAGAATGTGCGGCCTTGCGGGACCTTATCCATCACGATGGAATAGGTGTCCTGATACTCGACCCGGTGGGGCACGCCCATCTTTTCCAGAAACGCCGGCAAGACTGTGGCCGGAAATCCGGGCTGGCCCTGATCAAGATTGCAGGCCACAAGTTCAACAGGCAGCAAGCCACGCCATTTCAGCTCATAAAGCACCGCCAAGAGCGTGTAGCTGTCCTTGCCGCCTGAAAGACAGACAAGCCATTTTGCGTCGCGTTCAATCATCCCGTACTGCTCAATCGCTTCGCGCGTGTAGCGCACAATGCGCTTGCGCAGTTTCTTGAACTCGGTTGTGTTCGGGGCACCGTAAAACAGCGGGTGGATTTCAGATTCATCTAGCATGTTTTCGATATGCCAGAACGCCAGTGGTCTGCCTAGAGGCATCCGAAACCGATCGCCCTGCGTATCAGGATTAAGACATTGGAGAATAACATGCGCCTTATCCTTGCCGCCGCTTTCGCCCTGCTCGCCGCCTGCACTGGCAAACCGTCCCTTAATGACCCCAGTCTCAGCGACCGCAAATTGAACCTTGAAGAGTTCTTTGACGGAGAACTGGTGGCCTACGGGCAGTTTCAGGACATTCTCGGCACCGTACGGCGCAGTTTTGTTGTGAACATCGCGGGTGACTGGGATGGTGAGCGGCTGCGACTGGTTGAAGATTTTGTCTATGAAGACGGGTCGACCGAGCAACGGATCTGGACACTGACAAAAACAGGTGATGACACATGGGTCGGCACGGCCCCCGGCGTGATCGGTGAGGCAGTCGGTATCGAGCAAGGTGACCGATTTAACTGGAAATACGAGATTGATCTGCCGGTGCCTTCTGCCACAGGCGAGACAGAAACCTTGCGTGTGACCTTTGATGACTGGATGTGGCTGCTGGCGGAGGACCGGTTGCTGAACCTCGCTTATGTCAAACGTTACGGGCTGGATATCGGCACGGTTACGATTTCGTTTGAAAAGAAGTAGCAAAGAAATTTCGTCGAAATTTCTTTGGGTCCTGTAGATTTTTCGTCGAAAAATCTTCAGTCCGGCACGTTATCAATCCCCGATCCACCCCATGGATGGCAGCGCAGGATGCGGCGCACTGTCAGATAGCTACCCTTGATCGCCCCGTGCTTCTCCAACGCTTCCAGCGCATAGGCCGAACAAGTGGGATGATAGCGGCAGCTCATCCCGACCCATGGCGACAGCACAAGCCTGTAGGCGCGGACCGGCAGCGAAACGACATAAGCAAATGGGCTCATCCGTGGACCTTTTTCATGGCGCGGCGCAGATCGGCCACCAATGTCTCAAAAGGTAGGGTCGCAGTCAGGTCTTTACGACCCACCAGAACATAATCCCAGCCATCACGGCCCATTTCCGGCAGAACAATCCGCGCCACTTCACGCAAACGCCGTTTGGCACGGTTGCGGGCAACGGCGTTACCGACTTTCTTGGAACAGGTATAGCCGACACGGATACCCGCGGCTTCTCCCTCGGCACGTTTGCGCCCCTGAAGGTGGATGCCGGGGGTGCCTTGCCTGCGGGCGTGTGACGCGCGCACAAAGTCTGCGCGCTTGGTCAATACGCAAACAGAAACCGCCGGAGTGCCTGACACAGGCGCAACCGGCGGTTTCAAATCGGTCAAAACGGCTGTCGCGCTTACGCGCTCAGCTTCGCGCGGCCTTTGGCACGGCGATTGTTCAGGATCTTGCGACCGGCCTTTGTGGCCATGCGTGCGCGGAATCCGTGGCGGTTCTTGCGAACCCGGTTTGATGGTTGGAACGTGCGCTTCATAGCGTGCTCTCCGGTTTGCGGCCAAACCCAAAAGGATTCGAAGCCTGTCTACAATTCAGACCCGTCCTTTAGAGGGGGGGGGGCATCATGTCAACGCAGCACACGGGATGAAACTGCAACATTTCGCAGATTTATGCGTTGCCAAATGTTTCAATCCTCACAGAGCACACCCCGAAAATGAAACATCAGGGGGGCTTTGCATCAATGGGCTGTGAAGTGGGTACCCTGATCAGGCGGATCAGTCCATTTAACACAACATCCAAGCAGCCCCTCAGGACAGAATGTGATGACCGATATGCCAGATGCCCCCGCCAACCCGCTTCTCAAGAAGCTGCCTTTGATTGTGATTATTGTTGTGGCAATTCTCGGCGCTTATTTTTTGCGCGACTACCTGACCTTCGAGGCCTTGGCTGAAAACCGCGAGACGCTGCTGGCGTTCCGGGATGCCAACTATGTCTTGACCGTGCTGGTGTTCATTGCCGCTTACGTCGTGATCGTGGCCTTCTCCCTGCCCGGCGCGACCATCGCGACACTCACCGGCGGATTTCTCTTTGCCACTTTCCCGGGTGCCTTGTTCAATATGACCGCAGCCACAATTGGCGCAACGGCGATCTTTTTGGCCGCACGCTGGGGCTTTGGTGAAAGCCTTGGCAAGAAACTGGAAACCTCGCAAGGCACAGTGAAGAAGATCAAGGACGGGATTGATGAAAACCAGTGGTCGATGCTGTTTCTGATCCGCCTTGTACCGGCTGTACCATTCTTTCTGGCCAATCTGATCCCTTCTTTCCTCGAAGTACCGCTGCATCGCTTCGTGATCTCGACATTCCTTGGCATTATCCCCGGCTCTGTTGTCTATACCTCGGTCGGTGCGGGTCTGGGTGAGGTCTTTGCCCGTGGCGAGACACCGAACCTTGGCATCATCTTTGAGCCCCAGATTATTTTCCCGATCATCGGTCTTTGCGTACTGGCCGCACTCCCGATCCTGATCAATGCCTTGCGCGGCAAGAAAGGTCTTTAAGACATGAACCGGATCAAAACAGATATTTGCATCATCGGCGCTGGATCAGGTGGTTTGTCCATTGCGGCAGGTGCTGTGCAGATGGGCGCAAAAGTAGTCCTGCTTGAGGGCCACAAGATGGGTGGCGATTGCCTGAATTATGGTTGCGTGCCGTCCAAGGCGCTCATCGCCTCGGCCAAACAGGCCTATGCGATGTCGCATGGCGCGTCCCTTGGCGTGGCTGAGGTGGAACCTCAGGTCGATTATGCCGCAGCCAAGGACCACGTCGCAGACGTGATCGCCACCATCGCGCCTGTGGACAGCGTTGAGCGTTTCGAGGGGCTGGGCGTGCAGGTCATTTCCGAGTTCGGCAAATTCATTTCACGCACAGAAGTGCAGGCAGGTGACACCATCATCGAAGCACGCCGATTTGTGGTTGCCACAGGCTCCGGTCCCTTTGTCCCGCCGATCCCCGGCATTGAGGATGTGACCTATTACACCAACGAGAATATCTTTGACCTGCGTGAAAAACCCAAACACCTGCTGATCATCGGCGGTGGCCCCATCGGTATGGAAATGGCGCAGGCGCACCGGCGGCTGGGCTGTAATGTCACCGTCATTGAAGGGGCCAAGGCCTTTGGCAAGGATGATCCCGAAATGGCGGCGATTGTACTGGAAAACCTGCGTGCCGAAGGGGTGAATATCGTTGAAGAGACGCAAGCCGAAAAGATCACCGGCAAAGACGATACGATCACAGTCCACACCCCCAAGGGAGATTTCACTGGATCACATCTGCTGATGGCGGTGGGGCGCAAGGTGAACACCGAAAAGCTTGATCTGGATGCGGGCGGGATTGCTTATGATCGTGCAGGACTGAAGGTTGGGCCTGATCTGCGGTCGGTGACCAACAAAAAGGTCTATGCCGCAGGTGACGTAGCCGGTGGGCTGCAATTTACCCATGTCGCGGGCTATCATGCCGGGGTTCTGATCCGGTCGATGCTCTTTGGCCTGCCATCAAAGCAGCGGACCGATCATATCCCTTGGGCCACCTATACCGACCCCGAACTGGCGCAAGTGGGACTGACCGAAGCGCAGGCGAAAAAGAAATTCGGGCCTGCGCTAGAGGTCGTGCGTTTTGACTTCCATCATAACGACCGCCTGATTGCGGAACGCAAGACCAAGGGTCTGATCAAGGTGATGGTTGTCAAAGGCCGCCCCGTCGGGGCTTCGATTGCGGGGCATATGGCGGGCGAGCTGATCGGCATGTGGGCCATGGCCATCGCCAACAAGATGAAAATGTCGGCGGTTGCCAATACCGTTCTGCCCTATCCGACGGTCAGTGAGGTTAACAAGCGCGCGGCAGGTGCCTATTTTAGTCCGAGACTTTTTGATAACCCCACGGTAAAGCGTGTCGTAGGCTTTGTGCAGCGTTGGCTGCCATAGGCCGCTAAAACGAGGCAATATGACCAACTCTCTTTCAGGTCGCTTTCTGATCCTCACGGTGATCTTCGTGATGCTGGCCGAGGTGTTTATCTTCGTGCCCTCGGTCGCGCGTTTCCGCGAGGATTACCTGCTTGCGCGGCTTGAACGCGCGCAGATCGCATCGCTGGCACTGGAAGCTGATGACATGATCAGCCCCGCGCTTGAGACCGAGTTGCTGCGCAATGCCGAGGTCTACAACGTGGTCCTGCGGCGCGATGAAATCCGGCAACTGGCACTCTCGTCACCGATCCCCTCTCCCATCACGGCGACCTATGACATGCGCGACCCCAGCGCGATGACCTTGATCGCGGATGCCCTGCGCACGCTGGTGGATCCCGAAGACCGGATCGTGCGCGTCATTGGTCATCCGGTACGCGACGGCGGGCTCTTGATCGAAGTGACGATGGACGAAATGCCCCTGCGCAATGCGCTGTTGGAATATGGCCGCAATATTCTGTTTCTTTCGGCCTTTATCTCGATCATCACGGCAAGCCTTTTGTTCCTGTCGGTACAAATCCTTTTGGTGCGCCCGATCAAAGGGGTGGTTGGCCATATGCAGGCCTATGCCAAAGCCCCCGAAGACGCCCGCCAGATTATTACACCGCGCGCCAGCGTGACCGAACTGCGCGACGCCGAAGAAGCGCTACGGATGATGCAAACGCAGCTTACCAGCTCTCTCAAACAAAAAGAGCGGTTGGCCCAGCTTGGTGGCGCTGTGGCGAAGGTAAGCCATGATCTGCGCAATATCCTGACGTCTGCGCAGCTTTTCACTGACCGCATCGAATCTTCCGATGACCCGTTGGTCAAACGCATGGCGCCGAAACTGGTGGGCTCGATTACACGTGCCGTAAACCTGTGCGAAACAACGCTGGCCTTCGGGCGGGTTGATGAGCCCGCCCCGCGCCTTTCACGGGTCAATCTGGCGCAAATCGTCGGCGATGTGATTGATAGCGAAAGGTTGGCCGCCGCCGATTACCCGTTGTCTTTTGCAGAAGATATCCCCGCCACCATGACCCTGCGCGCCGACGGCGAGCAGCTTTACCGCGCGATTTTCAACCTTGTGCGCAATGCGCGTCAGGCCATCATGGCCACCGGAGACCCTGGCGAAATCGGGCTGCAGGCGGTCGAGGATGATCTGACGTGGTCCTTGACGATCACAGACACAGGGCCGGGCCTGCCCAAGAAAGCGCAAGAACATCTGTTCCAGCCATTCCAGGGCGGTGTGCGCAAGGGTGGCTCTGGCTTGGGGCTTGTCATTGCGGCCGATCTGGTGCGCGGCCATGGCGGGCGGCTCGAGCTGAAATCAACAAATGCCCAAGGGACGACCTTTCTTATTCAACTGCCAAAAGAGGACATGGCGCTCGCACCTGCAGCAGAATGAGAAAGAATGTGAATTGGGCCTTGCATCGCAGGTAATCCCCGTCTAAATCCCCCGATACGCGGATTGGTAGCTCAGTTGGATAGAGTACTTGACTACGAATCAAGGGGTCGGGGGTTCGAATCCTCCCCAGTCCGCCACTAACCCCAGTATCATTTTCCCATTTCCGTTTTGTCCTGAATTCCCGCGTGTCTTCCGCGGCTTGCAACGTGCTGTCTCGGACTGAGACGGACCGCGCGGCCTGATCCTGTGCAGTAAGGCCCGACCGTCTCAGTTGCCTGGATACGCCGGTCCGCTTTTCCCTGATAACAGCCATTTAACAGGGAATTTGCGCAGAATACGTGATTTTTGAGCAAAACAAAGCCCAATTACCCCAGCAATATCATTGATTTAGAGGTCAATTCCCTAAGTTCGATAACAGGGAATTTATTCTGGCGAACAGGGAATTCTCAGCCACCTATCAGGGAAGGCAATTGGCTGAGCAGGGAAGGTCAGGCCGTCAGTCCGAACAGGCGATCCTGATGGTTCCAGTCCAGAGGAATGGCGCCGCGCACGAGTGTCTCGAGGTTCAGGTCCGTCGGTTGGGTGCCATCTAGAATCGCACTTTGGAGTCTCGGGGACAGAGAGATCAAAGAAATGACCCGTCGGATGTAGCGCTCGGAGTGTCTGACGCGCTGGGCGAGTTGCCGGAGCGGCTCTCCTGCTTTCAGTGCGTTTGCCCAATCATGGGCATTGCGTAGAGCGCGGATCAGCGTCTGGTCTGTTTCGGGCGGCGCTCACCGGCAACGATGCGCATCTCCACGCCACGGCGTTTGCAGGCAATGGATGTCGAGATTTTGCAAAGTGAATCATGCAGCGATGATGTCGGCAGATTTGTTGCGCCTGCGACAGCTTGGGGATCGAGTGCGATGTTGAGCTGGTTCTTGTTGATGGAAATCGCGCGGATTAGAGCATCTTGCAGTTAATTTGCCTCATAGCCTGCTGCTCTGAAGAAGTTATAGCATTCCTCTTCTGAGAACAGGTCGCAAACACGTCCGACGGCTTGCCAGAGGTCATCGTATGTTCGAGCCGCGTCTTTTCTGATCAGTGCTTTGAG
>NZ_DASYOK010000143.1:0-9094 GCF_036007805.1 Yoonia sp. | reverse complement strand
GGAAACAGGCGAAGGCTAAGCTCCTTTACAGGGTCGCAATGCCCTACGTAACAATCCAGCCTGAGACCTATCCGCCTCCCCAAATTCAGTAGCAAATTCAGGGCGTTTGGTCGCTCACAAATCATTCATACCCCCTCCTTTGGGGTGAATGGCTTCAGGCAGCTGACAGCAGCTGCACATGGGTTGCGGACCGACCGGACCGGGGCTTGGGCCGCACGATGGCAAGGTAAGCAAAGCGATCTGTCGCCAGTCGTTGCTGGACGAGATGGATGAGCCCCTGCTCGGCCGCACGAAAAGCGGCATCAGCCAAGCGACGCAGCGCCCGCTGTTCCTCCGGCGAGAGGCCCGCTAGCGGCGTATCTTTATCGACGGCCAGAAACCCGCGATGATAGACAAGCACATCATTGGCAGCGGCCTGCGCTACCCAAGCGCAAAAGCTGATCTCGCAGATGGAGATGTCAGGCTGGGGGTTGCGGGTCTGATGGGTGAAGCGGCCCATGGTCATTGCGCGCCCCGCAGCGCAGTGCTTTGCAGCGTACTCTCGCATCTCCTGGCGGCTTCGTAGCTTTCGACGTCTGCAAGGCGATAAACCACCCGGCCGCCAATTTTTACAAAGGCCGGGCCGTCTCCCTGCCAGCGCCAACGCTCAAGTGTGCGTGGGCTCACCTGCCAGCGTTGGGACAGTCGGGCCTGATTCAGAAATACCTCGGACATTGATCTCTCCAGTCTAAATGTGTCTGGAAGAGTGATGCCCGTTTCTTTGTATGCATACGTCCCACAACTGGGATGCATTAAGACTTTTTCTTTGCCCCTATTTTTACAGGTGAAGACCGATGCTGGTCCTGGCGTGCAGACAAGCGCATACCAAATGCACACCAACTGCAGACCAAATGCAGACAAGGGGCGGCACCCGGATCATGCCAACACCCCGGAATCAAAAAACCCGCCAGAGCGGCGGGCGGGATAACGGGTGGGGGAACATCTCAGCT
Organism: Yoonia sp.; assembly: GCF_036007805.1. Taxonomy (GTDB): domain Bacteria; phylum Pseudomonadota; class Alphaproteobacteria; order Rhodobacterales; family Rhodobacteraceae; genus Yoonia. Next base: position 8,105 of record NZ_DASYOK010000143.1, on the reverse strand, counting down.
ATTGGCAATCAGCCAGATCACAAAATCCGGGTCCAGGTGGTACCACCCGCGCCGCCCGGCCGTTTTCTTCAAAAGCCGTGACCAGAGCGGCTTTCGACTAAACAAGCTGCTCAACCGCTGTGATGCGCTTCCAACAGCATCAATGATATCAAGGAAGTGTTGGTCCGGCACACCATCACGGGTCCGCGCCAACATGAACTCCAAGGCGCGGACTTGCGGCGCGGTAAACGCAAACTCGGATTCATCATAGATAAACAAGCGAAAATCAAAGGACGTAAAGGGGCCGGCGTCAAAGCCTAAAAGTTCCACATCAAGCGCTTCAGCATGCGCACGCCGCACCAAGAGGTCGACATATGCCAAGCGCAATCCATGATCGTCATGCAGCGTCACCCTGCGGTTATCCGGAAGCCAGAAATCAGTAACCGAAACCTCACCCTCACGCACAAGACCGAAAGCATCGCGCAGCGCAAGATCGGCCAGCCCCGTAAATATCGTCTCCTCTACCGGGACCCAAAATGGCTCTCCATTTTCTTCATGCTCCAGCGCGAAAACCGTCGCTGCCTTTCCGATGATGCGCACACTGAGTTGCAGCTTTCCATTGGAGACCAGATAGCGGATTTCCGCATCCAAAAGGCGCCATCGTTGAGCGAGTTCGGACAGCTCAAATGAATCCCGCTCTAGCAGCATATTCCGAATCCTCATTGCCCCATGTTCCCCTTTTGTTTTACGGCATTGACAATCGGCTGCCAATCCTATTTTTTCCACAAATATATCAACAAGAGAGTGCACATGTCGATATTGATGAATGAGCGCCTGCGCGCACGGATCAGCCAACTTGGCATGTCCGTGGCTGAAGTCGCACGCACAGCCGGTGTGAACCGGACATTTGTCTATGACATTCTGCGCGGTCGCTCCCGCACCCCCAACCTTGACAAATTGTCTCGCGTGGCCGCAGCCGTCAAAGTCGAACAGGAATGGCTGTTGACCGGCAAAGGGCGTGTCAGCGGCGGGAACCCGATTACGGAAGACTACAACAACGAATTCGTGGCCATCCAATACGCGGCCGCGCGTCCATCCATGGGCGGCGGTGCAATCGTCGAGGACGAAGACAGATCAGTGCGTGATTTCCACTTTCGCCGTGCCTGGATCCGTGACCGGCTCAAGGCCGCCCCGTCCATGCTCAGGGTCATGGCTGTGCAAGGCGATAGCATGTGCCCTACCCTAAATGATGGTGATGTCATTCTGGTCGATCTCAACCAGCGCAACCCGACGCCACCCGGCGTATTCGTTTTGCATGACGGCATGGGGCTGGTTGCCAAGCGCCTGGAGCGTGTGCCCATGAGCGAGCCTCCCAGAGTGCGGATTATTTCCGACAACCCACAATACGCGCCCTACGACTGCACCGCTGATGAGGTCAATATCATTGGGCGCGTGCGTTGGTACGGGCGCGAGATGTAGGTGATAGGCTGCCGGAATAAAAAAACGCCCAAGGATCCGGTCCGTGGGCGCAATTCTGTATTCTTCGAAGTTCTGTCAAGGGGGGCAGAAAGTCAACCACGTATTCTTGTTGAGAAACATGGGCGGGACGATCGTCTTATAGAACCGACCCGTTTTGGGATCAGGCACAAGTCGCCCGTGTTGTCTCGGGCGTTTTAGCGCTTGGCACCATGAGCAATGCGTCCAGATTGATAATGGTTGCGAGGTGGGATCGCTCACCCCCAGCACCATCAATCGCACCACAAAAATCACGGCATCCTGGGATCATACTCCCTTAATGACCCACTTCTCGTCATAAACGTTTGTGCTTGTTGGTCCCACAACGCAATCTCATAGCAACCAAACATCCCGTAGCCTGGTTCATCGCGAGCCGATTTACAGTAAATGCCATGCAGAGGGAACAATACTGCTGCACGTGTGTTTGGGGTGTACGGATTAGGTATCTGCAACGCGTAGGGTGCGAAGCTTACCCTCCACTGAAATATCTTGCCGTCGACAATGATGTAACTATCACATCCACCTGTGCCACACCAAAACATCGGCCAATCACCACAAGTAAAATCGGTATACAAGGCGGTGGCTTTTGTCCCTTGGTCGTCAATGATCAGTTCATACACCCGGTCCTCTGGAACGATCAAACCACCTTCAGCACCAGGGCCCAACTCTTGTCGACAATTGGCGCGATATTCATCGACAATAAGATCCACGGCGGCTCGGTTTATAGCTGGTATTTCTTCAGCGATCGCGTGTTGTGCCACAAGTGACATCAATAGAAAACTGAGCGCGCTCATAACCCCCGCAACCTTAAGTAGCGTTTTTTTCATGTCGGCTCCCCTGCTGCCGACATTCCCCAAGTGGCCTGCCGCTTGGCATAAAATTGCGTGACGCTGCCACGCGGTCAACCGCTTTCTGCCGAGGCTTGTGATCGGCTTTGCTAAGACGCATGATTCAGAACACTAACGTCAAAGTCAGGATTGAACCGCTAATACGTTATTTCTCTTCGGCCTCTGCCTGCGTTCAGCTTGGAAAGTACTTTTGTAACTCTAAGTGGGGCATGAGATTAGTTCCTTATAACGACTTGGAAAACCCAGTGGCTACCGAGAGCTGAGCACCTAACCAGCTGCAGCTCAAGCTGATCAAGATCAAAGCCCGCGTCGTCCGTCACGCCCGCGCCATTACTTTTCAACTGTCCCAAGTGGCCGTTACCGGCGCGATGGTGCGCGCCATCATCGCCACCATCCGTCAATTGGGAGCGCCACCGCCATGCGCATGACCCAAATCCTGACATAACCTAAACGAAAGCAGCAGGGCAAGTCTGCCGGCCATACTAAAAAACGCCAGCCCCAGCAAAAATGTCTCGAACTGCGCGATCCACCGGTGAAGCCGTTTGGCTGGAAAAACGCTTGCCCCTCAGTCCGATTCAGGTGATTTTCATATCAAGTGGGACGCCACTTGGAGAATGTCAGTTACAACGTGTTGACGCTTAATTATATTGGGTTCCGATTTAAATTGAAGTAGCGGCGAGGGTTAGATGACTTGGAGGGATAATATACAAGGCATTCTGGCGGCTGCTTTCAGCAGTCTGTGGCTGTTGCCGATGGCGGCTAGTGCTCAAGACCGATTTACAGTTTTACCAGCTGCGCCTCCACCCCAAGATTGCAGCTATTGGGCAGGCTTACAAATTCCCAGTACTGTGTGCAAGCGACACGCACCAATGACACATGAAACCAGAAGGCATAATTTTGATAGTGCTGATTTTTCTTGGTACTGCAACTCAATCGGTAACTTGGAATTTGACTTTTTTAATTCGTCCACTCGTACGGTAAGAACTATAATTATCGAAGGCGCAACTTCGGGCACTCGCTTAACTGCAAATGTTGATGTTTCACCAGGGCAAAGTGAGTACGTTTACGTTACTTCGTCTGGTGGGTTTTGCGCTAAAGAGCGAAGTGCGCGATTATATTTCAATTATCAAATAGCGATTGGAGGCGAATGTCTTACATGGTATTCAACGCTAGAATTGCAAAGCATGCGAGAAACATGTCGCGCCATTCAGACGGAACAACAACAGCGCAGTATAATCTATAATAACTGCTTCATCGAAAAATCTAGAGGCGCTGAAATGACAGCTATAAACTCCATTAGAATGGTTTGTAGGGAAATTTCAGAAAATCCATCGATGCTGCAGCGCTGGCGTTGGGGGCCATAATATACCAAACACAATATCAATATTTAATCATAGTCAAGGTGACCTGCTCGGTGCGCCTGGGCGTGCATGACATCTGCCACCACGTGTTCTCGTCAAAATAAAAAATTTTGCGTGAAATGTTGGCCATCTGGCGCATCATCAGGGCATGATGACATATCTATCCAGACCGCCATCAATCCTTGTTGAAGGTAACAAGTGCCACCCCACCGTCCATAAAAATCAGCGACCTACAATTTCTAGTGATATCATATCTTCAAACGTTTCAATTGGCAGGTCGATATTATGAATAACCCCTGATTTATCGACGATACGGATCGAAACTCCAGTGGTCTTTTCACTCTCAATAATCTGCCGTGTAATCTCAGCTGCAGCTAATGCGGCATCTTCGGTTATCGGTGCAAGACGCGTAATGGATTCATCACGCATGAACGCACGAGTTCCATCAAAAACTACAAACTCTTCCACTTCGAAGATAGCGCCAGACCTGTTAAAGAGCTCAGTAGTAAAGGTTTCGCCCGTCAAATTGAAGGGCAGGCTTCGAAACTCATGAATAAAGCCATTACGAGAATCTTCCCCAAACTCAAAAAGATACGAGTAGCTCCCTAAGCTGAAATTACCCGAAAGTACGCCAACCAAATCTCCTAGTCTTTGTTCGCTCAGTGGCGTGCGCTTGACGTCTGAAAGGGTGAATCTCCGACCGGCAGCTAGTTCATTATTAGGACGAATGAAAAATGCCTGGTCACCGTCATTTTCCAACAGCGCTAGCGTGTCTCCGACGACCAAAGCGCCAACGTACTCGGTGTAGCCAATTTTCAGAGCTCCAGTCGCTGGCGAGTATTCCCATTCACTTGCAGAAGTAAAGCGACCATCGCTGACAGCAAACACTCTACCTTTTAACTCGCCATCAATTTGACGGAACCGATGCGTCGTAGGCGAGCCATAGCTCTGTAAACTTTGCCATTCGTCAGTGAGAAACCGATCAAAGAAAGCAGCACGCTCATCATCCAATGATGTCCGCTCCGCCTCGCTAAGCACACCATCGTTGATAAAGATGATGAAATCTTCACGATCCGTGATGCCCACAAAGTAGCGCCCAGAGATGCGCGCATCGGCTATAGTTTGACTGCCTATTTTCAGGATGCCTGAAGAAAGACCCCAGCTAGACAATTCACTTAACTCTTCATCGGTGCTGAGTACAACAACACCAGAATCCGTTGAGAAAGTGGTTTGGAATATCGCTTGTTGAGTATCGAGCGTTGTTCGCCAACGCGAGAGGGTTAACGCTTCAACAAATTCCTTAGTGTCTCGTCGCAGTAGTATACGTACGTCTGATTGACGCTCAGCCTCAACATTACGGACAAAAGAGCGCCGGTTCAACGAAAGTGATCCGTCACCAAGGATTTCGGCTACACTGGAAGAATAACCAATACGAACAGACATCTCATCAGAAGTGAACGTCCACTTTCCAGCTTGGATATCACCGTTTTCATCGGTAACTAGCACAGCCCCAACATTTGGCGCAAAGCCATCGAGAATTTCAATTGTTGATGCGTCGCTGACATCTACCCAAGAACCGAAGAAAGCTTCTTGCGCGTTAGCTGAGCTGAAGGGAAGTAAGACAGCAATCAATACAAGTATAAATCTAGTCATCGTTTTGCTTTCCATCCAAAATCCCCCAAAATGACCTTACCCGACATACTGCAACTGGCCTGCCGTCTGACGTCAAGATTGCCTAATTGTGCCAGGTGAACAAGTTTTTTTCGGCCCCAGCGGCGTCTGTGTTCGCGCAAACGTCCTGAATTGTGCGGATCAGGCCGAGAGGCCGCAGCATCCCGGCCCGGCGGCAACATTTTTCACCGCAGCGGACAGACCTGTCCTGTCACTTTCGTTCAGTTTGGGCGAGGATCGCGGTCATGCGCATGAAGGACGCTCGCAATCGGCGGATCGCGGCGAGGATGGCGCGTACCATCGGGCCGGTGACGGGCACTTCAGCCAGCAGGAAGATAATCGCGGACGACGCGCGCTCTCCCCTATTTTGATTAGCTTTAGCTGGAAGCTGGTCAGCGGCCAGCCAGCCATCGCCTCTGGGAGCGCGATGCAGCGCCAGAATGTGGCCAGGTTTAAGGCTTTGTCGCGCAAATCTGTCGTGCGTGGCCAGCCCGTTGCTTTGGGTGGCGGCATTAACAGGCTGCTGAAAAAGGCCGGTCTCGACGCGGTTTCGAGAACATGATTCACTTCCGGCACGGCAGCGGCAGTGGGGATAACGATGCGCGGGACGGACGAGGCGGCGGGATCGCTGTTCAGCTATGTAGACCTTGAGGAGCGGGTTCCGGCAGGTCATCCGCTTCGCAAGATCCGGCAGATCGTGAACGACGCGCTGGCGAGCCTCGATGCCGAGTTCGACGCGCTCTACACGGACTTCGGCCGCCCCTCCATCGCGCCGGAGCGCCTCATCCGGGCGAGCCTTCTCCAGATCCTGTTCTCGATCCGGTCCGAGCGGCAGTTGATGGAGCAGATGGATTACAACCTGCTGTTCCGGTGGTTCGTCGGACTCGGGATCGACGACGCCGTGTGGGTCCCCACGGTGTTCAGCAAGAACCGCGACCGGCTGCTGACCACGGACATGTCGCGCAAGGTCATGGCCGCGATCCTGGCGCACCCTTCGGTCAAGCCGCTGCTGTCGGACGAGCACTTCTCGGTCGACGGCACCCTGATCAAGGCGTGGGCCTCCATGAAGAGTTTTCAGCCGAAGGACAGCCCGCCACCCGATCACGACGACGATCCCGGCGGCCTGCCGCCACCAACCCAAGAGCCCTCCGCAGACACCGACCAGCAGACCCAGCAGACCGAGACCCAGCCTATGCCCGACACGCCCCGCCAGCCCCGCAACGCCGAAGTGAACTTCCGGGGCGAGAAGCGCTCGAACGCGACCCATGCCTCAATCACGGACCCGGATGCGCGCCTTTACAAGAAGGCGCCGGGTGCCGCGGCGATGCTGTGCTTCATGGGCCATACGCTGATGGAAAACCGCAACGGCCTCGTGGTGCAGGCGGATCTCACCCACGCCGACGGCCATGGCGAGCGCAAGGCGGCTCTCGAGATGATCAATCGCCACTCACCGGGCTCGACCCGGCGCCTGACGCTCGGGGCCGACAAGGGATACGACAGCGCCGACTTCATTGCCGCGCTCAGGCGCATGGTCGTGACACCGCACGTCGCGCAGAAGGCCAGGCATTCCGCCATCGACGGCCGGACCACCCAGCATCCCGGCTACGCCTTGTCTCAACGGCACCGCAAGAAGATCGAGGAACCGTTCGGCTGGGCCAAGACCGTGGGCGGCATGGCCCAGACCGTTCACCGCGGCCTCGACAGGGTCCGCGCGCAGTTCACGATGACCATGGCGGCCTGCAACCTCGCGAGGCTGCCGAAACTCCTGGCGGCGTGACGGAAAAGGCAATCCAGACCCGGCGTCTGCCGCCGATGCCGTAGCGAACCGCCCTCAAATCGTGGCGGCAGGAACAACGTCCTTCGAGCCCGACTTCTTCAGCAGCCTGTTAAACGTGCCATCGACGACCATTTCTGTATCAGTCAGATCGCTTGCGTATTTATCGCCTTTGGGTCGTTGGCGGAGAAGTTTGGTCCAAGCCAAAGGGCGATCAGTGCCAGCGCCCGCAGTTTTTGGCGGCGAAGTGCGCGTCCCAGGCTTTCTTTGAGAGGCCTGCCGTCAGCAGCAAGCATTGGTCCCGAGCTGGTTGTATCACTCATGTCGTCCCCAATCGTTTAACGCAAATTTTGGTATCTATAGAAATGGAAAGGGGCGAAACCGCCCCTTTCCGAAATTACTTACTGTGCAAGCCAGGCTTGGAACTTCGCGTCGATATCGTCGCGGTAGTCAGCCCAGAACTCATAGTTGTACAGGAAGGTGTTTGCAGCGTTCGCCGGGTCTGTCGGCATGTGTGGTGCCATATCGATACCCAGTGTTGCGTGCTGGCCAACCAGTGGCGCAGAAGACAAACGTGCAGGACCATACGAGATGTAGGCGGCCTGATCAGCAAGACGCTGAGTGTCTGTCGCAAAGTAGATAAAGTCCAAAGCGCGTGCGAGACGATCTTCGGGCAGACCTGCAGGGATGATCCAGCCGTCAAGGTCGAACACCTGCGCGTCCCACATCATGCCGATTGGCTGGCCTTGCTCTTCGATCGCTGCGAACAGACGGCCGTTGTATGTTGAGCCCATGAAGACTTCGCCATCAGCCAGAAGCTGTGGTGTGTCTGCACCGGCGGACCACCAGATCACGCTGTCACGGATGGTGTCGAGCTTGGCAAGCGCCCGCTCTTGGCCTTCTTCTGTTGCCAGAACGTCATAGACCTCATCCTTTGCAACGCCGTCACACAGCAGT
>NZ_DASYOK010000142.1:0-15876 GCF_036007805.1 Yoonia sp. | reverse complement strand
ACCCCAAGTCCATCGACACGATCGTTGCCACTAACCTTCACGCAGACATCCTGTCGGATCTTGCAGGTGCTTTGGCAGGGTCGCTGGGCGTTGCACCCACTGCCAATATCGATCCGGAAAGGCGTTTCCCGTCGATGTTCGAACCAATCCACGGATCGGCCTTCGACATCACCGGCAAAGGTATCGCCAACCCGGTCGCAACCTTCTGGACCGCCAGCCAGATGCTTGACCACCTTGGCGAGCTCGACGCCTCGGCACGCCTGATGCGGGCGGTTGAAAAGGTTTGTGCTGATGGCATCGTTACACCAGATGTGGGTGGCAAAGCCACGACGCGCGAGGTCACCGATGCGGTCTGCGAGGCAATACGCGGCGAAAACACCTAAGCTGGCTGATTTAATGCGTGTTTCTGATCCTCAGGCCTTGCTGCGCCGGATGCTGGATGCTGCCATTTCAGCGGCTGACCCAGCAAAGGTGCTGGCGCAGCATTTGCCCGAAAAGCCGACGGGGCGTTGCATTGTCGTGGGCGCCGGCAAGGCCGCCGCGAGCATGGCGCGCGCAGTGGAAATCGCTTGGCCGGATGTCGATCTGTCAGGTGTTGTCGTCACGCGTTATGGCCACACGGCAGTAACAGAGCGGATAAAGGTGCGCGAGGCTGCCCACCCTGTGCCGGACGAGGCCGGTCTGGCTGCCGCGCAGGAAATACTTGAGGCGGTCCGACAGGCGCGCAAGGAAGATCTGGTTCTGGCCTTGATTTCTGGCGGAGGCTCCGCCCTGATGCCGATGCCACGGCCACCGTTGACCATTGCCGACGAAATCCTTGTGAACAAGGCGCTGTTGCAGTCTGGCTTGACCATTGACGATATGAATCGTGTCCGGCGCCGCCTGTCGCTGATCAAAGGGGGCGGTTTGGCAAAGGCGGCCCATCCCGCAAAAGTTGTCACTTTGGCAATCTCGGACGTGCCCGGCGATAATCCCGCGGCCATCGCTTCGGGCCCCACCTTGCCGGACCCGACAGCCGGGGATGACCTGTCGTCCATAGTCTCGCGTCTGGGCACGTATATTCCGGAAGAAGCGCGGTGTTTGTTAAGCACAACGCCAGAGTCGGCGCCCTCCTTTGAGACGGATTTTCGACTCATCGCGGCTCCACAGTTGGCACTGGAGGCCGCTGCCCAAGTCGCGCGAGACGCAGGGATTGCGACCGTATTGCTCGGTGACGCGCTAGAGGGGGAAGCGCGCGAGGTCGGCACGGTGATGGCCGGCATAGCCAAGGCCGTTCGATCCCATGGCACACCTGCGCAAGCCCCCGCCGTTCTGCTTTCGGGTGGGGAAACAACTGTCACAATCGGGAAGACGCCACCGGGCAAGGGCGGGCGAAATACCGAATTCCTATTGTCGCTTGCGCTTGGGCTCGCAGAACGTCCCGGGATTTACGCAATCGCAGCAGACACCGACGGCATTGACGGCAATGAAGACGCGGCCGGCGCCCTTATCGGACCGGAAACCTTGGCAGAAGGCCGCGCTGGGGGGCTTGATCCGACAGGCTGCCTCGCCAGCCACAATAGCTATGCGTATTTTCACGCGTTGGGGGCCCTTATTCATACCGGACCGACCCTGACGAACGTGAACGACTTCCGCGCTATCCTGATTTGTTGAGCCGCAATGTCGCGCCTAAGCCACCTTTCTCTATGGGAAAGATGCTGTTCAAAAAAGGAAACCGCTTCAATCAGAAGGTGCTTCCCGCATCGCATCGGACTTGGTTTTCGACCAGCAATCGGGAACCAGCCGGATCAGATTTCTAGCAGTAATTCGGTTGCCCGCGTCAAGTTGTACTTCGATCCTGCGCAACAACTCTCCGAGTCTTGACGCGCCAAGGGTAGATGCGGAACCAGCCAATTTGTGCACCTCGGAGCGCAGCCCGTCGATGTTCGCCATATCACTACGGGCGAATGTGCTTTTGCAGGCGGCGTCCATCTCCTCGACGAACAATTTCATCAGGTCGTGCCATTTTTCGTCCCCCATGGTCCCTTTGAGTTCGCGCTGATGGGCCTTGTCCCAGATTGGCGCGGCGGCGTCGAGATGTTGGTCCTGCTTTGCACCATGGGTCAGCAGGCTGTCGAGGCGATCCAGCCCAATGGGCTTGACCAGTACGTCAACCACACCAACCGCTTTAAACCGATCAACGTCGGCGGGCATTGCATGGGCGGTGACCGCAAAAATGGGCGTTTTCGCATTCGGGCCAGTGCTGGCCTTGATCTGCTTCGTTGCTTCCACCCCGTCCATGTCGGGCATGCTGATGTCCATTAGGATCGCGTCGAACGCCTGCATCTCGGCGAGTTTGACCGCCTCAGCCCCGTTATGCGCTTCAACGCAAGCATGGCCGAGCTTGGAAAGCATCTCGCGCGCGACGACCCGATTGATCGCGTTGTCTTCGACAAGCAGGATCAAAAGCGCTGGGCGCGTTTGATCGGCATATGCGGGTGGGGGTGATGGGTGTCCTTTGTCCTTGGCCCCGCTGGTTTCGGAGGCGACATTCGTCGGCAACCGGACCCAAAATACCGAACCCGCGCCCATCTCGCTTTCGACACCGATCTCACCGCCGAGGTGCTTGACCAGACGCCGGACGATAGCAAGGCCGAGCCCCGTGCCTTCTTGTGCGCGGGTATAGGATGGATCAAGGGTGACGAAATCGTCAAAAACCTTCGTTTGGTCCTGTTCGGAAATTCCGATCCCATCGTCTGTCACGCGCAGTTCCCATTGCGCTTCGGCAAAGTGGGGCTCGATCTCCACTGTGATGGTGCCATGACTTGTGAATTTAATCGCGTTGCTCACCAGATTGGTCAGGATTTGGCGGAATTTCCCCGGATCGCCCAAAACCAGATTGAAGTCCGGGTCCAAGACATTCAGCTTGAGCATGTTGCCACGATTTTTTGCGGACATCTTGAGGCTGCTGAGCAGTTCCTGTGCAACGGTCGCCGGATCGAAGGGACGCTTGATGATCTCTGCCGCACCAGCCTCCAGCCGTGACATATCAAGGACGGCGTTGACATGATGAAGTAGCATCTCGGCCGATGTGCCCATCACGTCTGTCATGTTCGATTGGGTTTTATCAAGCTTGGTCGTCCTGAGAAGTTCGAGTGCTCCGACGATGCCGTTGAGCGGGGTCCGCATTTCATGGCTCATGACGGCAACCAGGTCGGCCTTGGCCCGTTCGCCTGCGACCGCTTTGTCGCGGGCATTGACCAATTCTTCCTGTTTCGTGATACGGTTCGAAATGTCGCGAAGATACGCAACAAAGATCTCTCCTTCAGGACCTTCCGCGCTCGAGATCGAAATCTCGACTGGGAAAATACGTCCGCTTTTATGCTTGGCTTCGAGCTGCACGCGCCCTTGCCCGACAACCCGACGTTCGCGGGTTTCGATGTAGCGTTTCATCCCGGTTTCATGGGCCGCGTGCAACTTGTCTGGGATGATCTTGTCAGACATTTGCTGACCGATGATCTCGTCTCGGGTATAGCCGAATATCGTCTCGGCGGCCCTGTTGAATTCGATGACGCGTCCTTCGATATCTACGGCAATGATTGCGTCCAGAGATGTGGAGACGATCACGGCCATCCGTTTTTGGGCCTCGGCCTTTTCCCGTCCATCTCGCGTCGCGGTTCGGTATGATTTGATCAGGGCGAGAACCGTAGCGCTGAGGGCTGCGACCAACAGGAATGTCAGAAGACCCAATCGCAACAGGGCGTTTGCAACGCGCGCGCGCTGAGCATCCGCGCTGCGCGAGAAATACCCGACGCCGATCAGGGACACTTCGCGCATGGCAGGCCGTATTGCGTCGATCTGCATCGTGAGTTCGGGCAAGGCTGCGGTCAGATCTGCATCGGGGCCGTCCATAACCGGAATCAAATTGTCCAAGAGGTTGGACACGTCGGTCAAGATGGCGCGGGCGTCGTCATCTTGACGCAAACCGGTCAAGACGGCGCTTTCCTGCATCGTCTTGACGCGGGAATAGAATACGTCAAAACGCCGACGCACGTTTTGAATCTGCTGTTCTTCCGGCAGATCGGACCGGAGTGTCTCCGACAACAACGCCAGCAATTCAACCTCGGATTGGGCAAGCGCCCATTGCGTACTGTCGGCGTTTGCCGTGGCCAGTGCATCGATTTCGCGCCGGGCGTCGGCGCTGAGGTAGTAAATCCCAACGGCGCAGGCAGAAAAGACTACAAATGCCAAAAGCGCGCCGAACCAAGTGTTCGTGCGCGCGCTGTGCGTGGTGGCCATGCTATTCTTGGTAGGGTTTGCAGGACCATCAGGTGGCATCAATCGCTCGTTTCAATGCGGTCAAGCTGCCAGATGCTTCGAGAATAGATCAGTTCCGACCGGTATTTGGGATCACTATCATAAGGGTAAACGATCCAGAGCGGGCCTTTGTCGCGGACGGACATGGGTTCGCCGTTGTTGAGATAGGCGATGATGGGGCCACCTTCGACGGCATCAGAAATTGGGATCTCGACGGTGTAGTCATTGATTGCCGATGCCAGCAGGACCCCGTCTTCCAAGTTCAGCTCTTCGGCAAGTTTCAGGAGAGATACGCCGGTGAAGCTTTGTGGACCGTCCGTCCAGATCGTTTTGGTTTCAAAGGTGACCGCGCCCATCTCCTTTAACGCGTCCAGATCGTATGTTTGCACCTTCCCTTCGTGGGTCACGGTAAGCAGCGTCTCAGCGACTACCTGTAAGGGCGCCAGAACTGCGCCAATGCAAAAGACCAGACCTGTGATGGTTGGAAAGGAAGTAGACAACATAAATGGCTCCTTGTCTGCAATGTTGAACATTAAATTGCGCAACCCCTAGCACGACAATACCCCTTTTCGACGAGAGCATTGGAATATTCCCCTATACGAACGGATAGGCGACATGATCGAATGCATGCAAGCCTGTCCCTTGGAGCGCATATCTGGCGGCGTAGCTTTCATGATATTGAATTAAAACTTAATAATGTTGCGCGAGGAAAACTCGTTGAAATACTTTAAACTATCCCAAAAATAGCCGCTGTTAGGACATATTCCCTCGCTATTTGTGGTGTTTAGCGAGACCGGAGAATTTAAATGCGTATACTTGTTGCTGATGATCATGATCTGGTCCGCGAAACGATCGCCTCTTTTCTAGCAAATTCTGACGGTATCGCACTGGTGGAGACGGCCGCGACGCTGGACGAGGCTTTAGTGGCGGTTCAGGGGGAATATGTCTTTGATTTGATCCTGCTGGACTACAACATGCCCGGCATGAACGGACTGAACGGCTTGGCCCGAATGAAAGAGGCTGCCGGCAAGGTCCCTGTCTCTATCCTGTCGGGAACAGCCTCTCCTGCGGTGGCGCAGGCCGCGATCGAAGCCGGGGCTATGGGTTTTGTGCCCAAGACGCTCGGTTCCAAATCCATGGTCAGCGCCGTCAAGTTCATGGCGATGGGCGAGGTCTATGCCCCGTTCGATTTCATGCAGAAAGCGCAGGAAAAAACTGTGGGCAACCTGACAGAACGTGAAACAGCCGTCCTTCAAGGGCTCTGCGAAGGGAAATCCAACAAGGAAATCGCACGCGATCTGGACCTGCAGGAAGTGACGATCAAGCTGCACGTGAAAACGCTGAGCCGCAAGCTCGAGGCGCGCAATCGCACCCATGCCGCGATGATCGCCAAAGAGCGGTGTCTGGTCTAAGTTTCCGGTCCAAGTTTCAGGGTCACCCAAAGGGGGGGCGAGGTAGAGTGACGTCCATGCGACCCTGCTCCGATCTCAACAGCCAGACGAGCGACGGGTTGCGCCTGCTCTTTGTGGCGCTGGCCGGGGCGTTGCTTTTTCATGGTGGGCTTTTGCCTTTCACACACGGCAATACCTACGACGCCTTCATCCATATGTTCTTTGGTGACAGCTATCATCGCAGCTGGTTCGATACCTGGGAGCCGCGCTGGTACACAGGTTTTTCCACGACCAGCTATCCCCCCGGGACACATATGGCGATTGCGGCCTTGATGCATGTCTTGCCGCTGCGCGCGGCGTTCATGGTTGTGCAATTGTTGGGCCTGTTCTTGCTGGTCATCGGGGTTTACCGCTTTTCCCTGCTATGGGTCATGCCCCGCGCCGCAGGCTATGCCGCCATTGCCGCAACGCTCGCTTCGTCGATCTCCGAGACCATCCACCTGTTCGGGCAATTGCCGACGATCTTTTCCCTCGGGATCTTTCTGAATGGTCTGCCCTTCGTTTACCGCTGGATCGTCTACGGCCGGATGTGGAACTTGTTTGCAGCGGTGGTTTTTGCCGCCGCGACGACGGCCGCTCATCATGTTACAACGATCTTTGGTGGCGTGCTGTTCGTGATCCCGCTCGCGCTGCAAGCGCTGCGCAGCGTGCATGAGATCGTGCCGCTGGGACCGTATCGGTTCTCTGGTTTGCGCCGCTTTTTGATGCCTCTTGCGCGGGGGCTTGTTCTGGCCTGCTTGATGCTCGGGGCGATCGTCGTCACGGTTCTCCCCTATTGGATCTGGTCGATCAGCGATCCGATCACTCAGGTCCCCATTCCCCATGGCAGCCGTGAAAACTTTATCGAACGCCCCGACCTCGGTTTGATCTTCTTCGTTTTACCTTGGGGCGTGACGATCCTGTTTCTGCCTTTTGTGATCTACAAGACCTTGACGACAAGGCTCTGGCCACTCGGTGCGATGGTCCTGATCTGCTTTGTCCTCGGGACAGGTGGTACCACGCCGATCCCGCGTGCCATCTTGGGTGGGGCCTTTGATATCCTGACTTTGGACCGTTTCACGTTCTGGGCCACGATCCTTGTGCTGCCCTTCATGGGTCACATGATCGACGGGCTGTTGCACGGACGGTCCGGCCAAAGCCTTATCGCAGCCTTCGGGCGCGGGGCACGGCGTTTCGTAGTCGGCGGTCTGTTCGCATCAATGACGGCCGTGGCCGTATTCATTGCCATTCTGCCGACGATACAGCCCACACAACCGCAGTTCATCGACCCGGCCCCTATTGTGAAATTCATGTCGGAAGACGAACACGACAGATGGCGTTACCTCACTCTGGGGTTTGGTGACCAGTTCGCTTATCTGGCAGCACAGACGACCGCACAGTCGGTCGACGGAAATTATCATTCGGCGAGACGGTTGCCAGATATGACACGGTTCTCGGTCGAACGTCTGGAGAACTCCAAATACCTCGGTGTGCCCGGTCTGGGGTCCCTTCAGCAATTCTTGGAAAATGCGGACCGGTACCATTTGAAATTTGTTTTCTCGAACGATGCATTCTATGATCCGATCCTGCATTTCAGTGGCTGGACACGGTTGAACCGATTGTCGAACGGCGTGACGGTCTGGGAAAGGCCGGATGTGGTGCCGTTGCCTGTGTTGCAGCCACGGCGCAGCTTGCCGGAAACACAACGATTTATGTGGGGCACGGTACCACCGCTGGCATTGGGCTTGGCGGCACTTATCTTTGTGATGACGGGGCTAAACAGAGGGCTAGGCGCCCACCAGATGGAGCCCCGCCCGCTGGTGGCTGCGCGCACCCGCTTTGACAATCCCAACCGCGTCCGGCTTATTGTGATCGGCTTGGGGCTTTGCGCCATTGCGCTGGGCACGTGGTTCGCAGTAGCGCTGAGCAAGGAACTGTCGAGGACGCCCGCCCCGGAGGATGTGGTCACGGCCTATTTCGATGATCTGGATTTTCGGCGGTTTGAGGATGCCTACGCCTTGATCGACCCTGAAACCCGCCCGCCCTTTGATGACGTCATGTTCGGCTGGCGCTGGCGCGGCGGATTGATTGCCTCTTATGGCAAGCTGACGGAAACACGCCTGACGCTTCTGGATAGCAGCCCTGCGATCATGGATTGGGAGGTGAGCCTGGATTGGCTGACCGCGCTGAGTATCCGGACGGAGGTTTTGCCGGTTCGAACCGTCTTACGTGACGGACAATGGTTTATCGCACCTACTTCCTTACCAGCCACGCAAACGCCCGTCCGGTTGCAGCGGGACACCTCGGTTGTGTGGAACGTCGTGGGTCGGCGGCAACCGCGGCCAGAAACAGACCTGCACCGCGACAGGCTCGATCGGCCCCGCATCGTTCTGGGACAGGCCCGGCTGGTGGAACATGAGGGCCACTACTCCATCGTGGGAGAAGTGACCAATTCTGACAACGACCCCGCCTATGTCAGCCTGTTCGGCGAAATGGATGCGAAGCTTACGCGTCAGGCTGCGGGTGTGGTCAACGGCCAAAGGCTATTGCCGGCCGAGACGAGTGGATACCGGATCGACTTTGACGATGTGCTTTCGCTGCAGGATGCCGAGGCGATGGGCCAGTTCGATCCGACCCTTTGGATTCCGCCGACCTTGGATGCAGCTCCGACGCAGGCCCTTGTCACCGGGCGGGCTTTAGTGGCGGGGGCCGATCTCTATCGTGGCGTGTCGCTTAACGGGATACGGGTCGATATGACCGATGATGGCCCCGTCCTGACGGCAACAGCGGTCAACAACGGCGTTGAAAGTGCTACGATCGTGCGGGTCGTTGCCGTTCTTTATGATACGGATGACGACGCGATCTGGTCGCAGGCCGGGTTTGTTGAAACAAACATCTATCCTGGCCAGAGCGCGCCCTTGCGGATGGAATTCCCGTCCCGTGCCGACCTGCGGATCGTGGCCGAGGTTCAGCCCGATACAATCATCGTGAACGGCAGCACGCAGCAGGCCGATACTGTGCTGCCCTCTTCCGAGATCGGGACCATCCCTCTGGAGGGTATCACGGGCTATTCGGCCATGCGGCTGCATGTTTCCACAATGACCCATGATCCGTTGGAGTGATGTGATGATCAGGCTCTTCTTCGCCCTGTTGTTGACGGCCCAGATGGCCAGCGCGCAAGATTTCACCACCGATGCATTTGGCATTCTTCCGACCGCGCAGTTGGGTGACAGGGAAAACTGGGCCGGTTTGCAGCAGTCATCGAATGGTGGCGAAACCCTGCGGACTGCGGGGCGGACTGAAGCCGTTATCCTGTTCGTCGGCCCCAAGAGCATTGTCGCGGGTCGCGAGCCAGGCCATGCCGTCGCATTGGGGCTGGACGTTCATGGAAACATGGTCAGCGGGACGCAGGCGGACGTACAACTCGGATATGGGCCGGTGATCCCTGTAGACACGCTGGACGGAATAGCTGGCGTCCTCTTCACGCCGCCGCCCCAATCTGGCGCTTTCTTGGCGGGGGTAGAGATTGACGGGGTGCAATCGGCACGCGCCGATTACCGGGTGTCCGCAGATTTGGCGACTGTTCTGCCACAGTTCGCGAACAGCGAGATGAGCGTTCTGTCCGAGACCTTCGGCGTGATCGAAACCGCGCCGCTGACCGATGCGTATGGCAACAGCGTCGATGATGGTGTTGGTCTGAGTATCGTTTTGACAGACGAAAGCGATACAACGACTTTCGTTCCTTCGGTCGTCCGCGATGGTGCGGCGCGCAGCGTCTTGCTGGTGCGGGACATGGCAGGCACCAATACCGGCCAACTGGCCTTGGCGGGCACCGGTTCGGGTGGTCTCGGCTTTGTGGTGGACGACATGGTGATTGAGGATGCGGGCGCCTTCGTGTTCTGGGCAGAGCCTGCGATCAATGCTGTTCGGATCAGGCTCGGCCCGCTGGCGACTTCAAAAGGGTATCTGGTGCCCGATGGCATCGCAGCCCAAGTCGATGTGGTGGCAGCAGATGGCACAGGTTCGTCTGTGCAGGGCTGGGTTCTTGACGGGTATGTCACGATCGGTCTGCTGCTGTCGCCCGACGCTGGACCGTTTGAGGTGTCACTGACGGTCGGCAAGACGCAGGTCGATCGCAGGGTGGACCTGTCGCCGCCGCCCGAGAACCTGACCATCAGGGGGGCAGAATGACCCGAAATCTTATGCTGATTGCCGTCTTTGCTGCCATGATCGGCGGTGTCCTTTGGACGGCCTCTGCTGCGCTGTCGCGCGCCACCGAACGGACGGTCACTTACCAGTATATCGCCGACGCCCTTGATGCCCTGAGCGCGCGGCCAAGTCATGTGACGTGGCAGGACCAAGTCTCTGATCTCGTGCGCCCGGTTACGCCCGGTGATGAAGTGGCGCTGGGCCTCGCAATGACTGAGGCTTGGTCGGTTCTCGCACTGGCCCAGAGCACTGGCGATGCCTGGCTCTTGCGGGATAGTTTTAGCGGCGTTGCGCAAGAAAGGGCGGAACGATCTGTTCTGGATGCGGGCAAAGGCGGGCAGATGGTGGTGCTGAGCCAAAAGGCGCAACCGCAATTCTATCACCTCGATGGATCGGTCTTTCAGGCAGAGGTGTCGATGCGGGTGGCCCGCTTCGTCGCGGACGGTGATGACTTAGCCTATTTCGAACTGGTTGAGGATCGCGCGGTTACAACCCTGCTGAATGAAACCAATGGTTGGCGGATCTACGCCCATGAACGCACAGGCGCTGCGCCCATCGCCTCAGCCCAACCAGGATGGACTGGCGCGCCCCTTGCCGGTCTCAACTACTATCCAGCCGCAACCCCGTGGCGCGACTTCTGGCCCGCCTTTGACGAAAACATCATCGCGCAGGATTTCGCCCGCATTGCCGATCTGGGAGGGACGGCGGTGCGGGTGTTCCTGACGGCGGAGTATTTTGCCGATCCAGATACACAGCAAGCGGCGCTGGACAGTTTGGCAATGCTGCTCTTTCTTGCGGAGGATGTCGGGTTGCAAGTCATGCCCACGCTGTTTGACCTCAAGCCGACCTTCAGCCCCACAAGCTGGGCGCAGGACTATGCCGCTTTGCGCGCGGTGTTGCCGGTCTTGGCCGCGTCGCCTGCCGTGACCATGGTCGACCTCAAGAACGAGCCTGACCTTGATTTTGAAGCCAATGGTCGGCCACAAATCCTCGCCTGGCTGATGACGATGGCAAGCCTCACCCGAGCGGAGGCGCCGGAGCTAGCGCTGACCATTGGCTGGGCCAGCTCGGATGCTGCTTTGGAGTTGGCGGAAATTCTAGATGTTGTCAGTTATCATGACTACGCGGATTTGAGCACCGCAACAGCGCGGCTGGAGGCTGTGCAGGCGGCAACGGATCGCCCCGTGATGGTGACAGAGATCGGGGTGACCTCCTATGACATGGCGCTGGGCCTGCCAAGTTCGCAGGCAGGGCAGGCCGATGACCTTGATGCCCGTCTTAAGGCGCTTGCGGGTGCGGATGGGCTGTTCGTCTGGACGCTCTATGATTTCCCGAACGTAGACGCGACTGCGGTCGGCGGCTCCCCTTGGGTGCAAAGGCTGCAGGCGCGCTTTGGTCTGTTTGCGGCTGACGGCACGGCCAAGCCCGCGGCCGAAGTCGTGCGACAGGCGTTCGAGCAACTGACCGCAATCCACGACTAACTATCCTTTCGGGTATCCTCATGACCGAATGGCCCGTCTGGCTATGCCACATGACCCGCCATCTGCCCTCTATGGCGGCGTAATAACGGCGAAGCCCAAGCCTGAGGATAATCCATGACACGCCCCCTTCGCATCGCACTTGTTTCTGCTTTTCCTCCGGGCAAGCAGAGTCTCAATGAATACGGATACCACCTTGCCAAAGGACTCGCTGAACGATCTGACGTGGAAGAGGTTGTCGTCATCGCTGATAAACTTGTCCATGATATGCCCGAACTGGACCTTGGTCCAAAGGTGCGGGTTGAGCGCGTCTGGTCGTTCAACAGTCTTTCCAACCTGCCCAAATTGATCGCGTCCATCCGCGGGGCAAAGGTGGATGGGGTGATCTGGAACCTGCAGATGGCGACGTTCGGGGACAGCGAGGCGACCGCCGCATTGGGCCTGCTGGGGCCAATGGGTGCACGGATAGCGGGTACACCCAGCGGGGTCATCGCCCACAATATGGTGGATGGGGTCGATCTGGACCAGACCGTCCTTAAAGGGCAGCGCCTACGGCAAGTTGCGGTGCGTCTGGGATCACGTGTCATCACGCGTGCCTTGCTGTCCACGACCTATCTGACGGTTACTTTGCGCAGTTATTACGATGGTCTGCTGGCCAAACACCCCCGCGCGCCGGTTCATTTGGTACCGCATGGCACATTCGATGCCCGTACGGATGATCTCACGCCATTGGCGCAACGCCCCCGGCGTATTGTGACGATGGGCAAGTTTGGAACCTACAAACGTCTGGAAACCCTGCTGGAGGCCTTTGACATCTTGCGCGCTACGCCGGGCAACGATGACCTTGAACTGATGATCGGTGGCTCTGATCACCCCAACACACTGGGATACCTTGATAGTGTCGCGGCCAAGCGCGGCGATGATACCAGCGTCACATTCGCTGGCTACATCGCCGAAGAAAGCATCCCTGCATTCTTCGGTGACGCGCTGCTGAGCGTCTTTGACTACAGCGCCACGACGGGCAGTTCCGGCGTGCTGCACCAAACGGCTTGTTATGGCACGGTTCCCGTCTTTCCACGTATCGGTGACTTCGTCGACGTATGCGAGGATGAAGGGATCACCGGCGTGAACTATGCCGCCCAGAACGCCAGAGACATGGCCCGGCAGATGCAGGCGGCCTTGGATGACCTGACACGATCACAGGACATGGTGAACACAAACCGTGATGCGGCGCTGCGCTTTCCCTTTGATGCGGTCGTTGACTTTCATATCAGGCATTTAACCGACCCCTCGCGCGTTCGGCGGGCGTCAGACCCCAGCGGGCAGCGGCGTTTGTCTGCGTAAAACGGCATCTAACCAAATGTATAGCGGCGCGTCTCAATTGAGACGCGCCGCTTTTCTTTTGCGCTGAGCAATCTCCAACGAGAGGGCTCATATACGTTCGTGGCACAGGGTAACCTTCTGTTAACCTTAACTGATCTTTCGGTATCAGGACATGGCCGAAGCGCTCAGGTCATAAAAGGCACGTCAACATATGAGTGCTGCCATGACCCTTTTGAACACCTTTGAAATCGCCTTCTCTGGCGCCGCCCCAGTTTCACCAAGCTTGGCGAAAACAATCATTGTTGTGCCCTGCTACAACGAAGCGGATCGCTTGGACGGGGACGTTTTCCTCAAGACACTGGCTGGTTCGCCGGACATGTCTTTCGTCTTCGTCAACGATGGTAGCACCGACGCGACACTCCACTGCCTTGAGGCCCTTCAACTGGCCAACCCAAGCCAGATTGATGTGATCAGCCTGCGCCGGAATTCCGGAAAGGCAGAGGCAGTGCGCAAAGGATTGCAGCACGCCTGCCGCGTCGGTGCTGACCATGTCGGCTATTGGGATGCCGATCTTGCGACGCCCCTCGAGGCCATCGCGGATTTTGAAGTGGTCCTGGGGCGCTACCGCGACATCACCGTGGTCTACGGGGCGCGGCGCCGGTTGCTGGGCCATCGGATCAATCGGACAATATCGCGCCGCGCGGTGTCGCGCATCTGCGCAAGCCTCGCGCGGCTGGCTGTCGGCCTTCCGATCGGGGACACCCAGTGTGGCGCAAAGCTGCTGCGCAATACATCTGTGTTGCGCAACGCGATTGCTACGCCGTTCACTGCCGGATGGCTGTTCGATGTTGAGCTGTTCAGCCGGATCGCCGCTGCGACCCCACACTCAAAGATGTGCTTTTACGAATTTCCGCTTTCTGAATGGCATGAGGTTGCAGGCTCCAAGGTTTCCAGCCGGGCTATTGTGCGCAGCGGGGTGCAAATGCTGCGCCTGATCGCGCATCGCTTTATGGCGAAACCCGTGATTGCCAAACCGGACCTTCCTACCCGGCAAGGTACAGCGAAGGTTGTCTGAGTTGATGGCTGCATCATCCCCCATGCGGGCGCCCAGCCCAGGCTTTTTGGTTTTGGTTGCAAGCCCAGCTGTCATCATCTTCTTGTCGTCAAACATCGTGAATGTTGGCAACCTTGCCTTCAACATGATCTTCAGCCGCTGGATGGGCCCTGAGCTTTTCGGCGACCTTGCGATTGTGCTGACGATCAAGCTTGCCTTTCTTAGTGTTTTTGGCGCGCTAAGTTCGGCAATCAGCCACCATGTCGCTGCACTGCATGTCAGCGACGCGGCGCAGACCGAGCAGGCGCTGGCGCGTATCAACGGCATCTGTTTTGTGGCGTTGTGGCTGGCGCTGCCGGTTGTGGCTGTTGCCATCTTTGCCGGGTCGTTTCAGATGCGCCTAGATCTGGGCTCTCCGTACCTTCTGTATATCCTGCTCGGGTCGGTTCCGTTTAGCGCCCCGTTGAACATCCTGCGGGGTGTTGCCCTCGGGCGCATGAACAGCGCCAAGATCGTCTATTCCGCAAACGTCGAAATGGCTGTCCGCCTCGGCCTTGGGATTGTCGCCTGGCAGATGGGGATGGGCATCGAAGGTGTCGTTGCGGCCATCAGTGTGTCGATCATCGCGGGGTGGGCGGTTCTGATCAATGTTCTGCCACAACCGAGACTGCCTGCGGTCCGCGCTCGGCCTTTGGCAATATCATTGGGACTTGCGACTCTGCCTTTCGCTGTGCTTCAGGTTGCGCAGGTCGCAGCCTTGGACGGGGATATTTTTCTGGCCACGTATTTTCTGGGGGATGTTGAGACCGGTTACGTTGCTGCCTTGTCGCTCTTTCAACGGATTCAATTCTTTGCCTGCTTTGCGCTGGCAAGTGTGCTGTTGCCGTCCGTCGTCATTGCCCTGCGCAAAGGGCAGTCCTATCGCTCGAGCGTCGGGATGATTGCGGGTCTTCTGGGCGCTGTTTCCGTCATCGTCCTGTCTTTGTCACTCCTGTTGCCGGACCTTCTCCTGACACTTCTGGTGGGGGCCAACTATACCGCTGCAGCCCCCCATCTTGTATGGGCCGCAGCTGCGGCTGTGGTCTTCACCATCAATTATCTGATCGCCACATTCATGATGGCGCAGGGGCGCCGTTCTGGCATCGCCACCGTGGTCGCCGGTGCAGGTCTTCAGGTCGCGCTGATGATTGTCGCCCTGTCAGAAGCCTCCGGTGATCTGGCCGCAATGCTCGCCACCAAACTTTACTCCCAACTCGGCGTCCTTGCCGTGTTGAGTGTTCAGCTTTGGATCATCCTCCCAACCCACCAGCAAAAGGTATCAAAATGACGAAACAAATCCTCAAAACCGATGCTACTATCAAAGACGCGCACCTTGTCGATATCAAGCGGGACGAGGCGATGGAACAACCCGCAAACATCCGGCCATGGGGCCACTACGAGCAGCTTGCCTTTGGCCCAAGGTTCCAGGTCAAATCAATCGTGGTAAAGCCGGGCGGCAAGCTCTCTTTGCAAAGCCATTTCCACCGGTCCGAACACTGGATCGTTGTCGAAGGCAGCGCCATTGTCACCAAGGGAGAGCAGGCAAAGTTGCTCTCGGAGAACGAGTCAATCTATATCCCACTCGGAGAGGTCCATCGCCTCGAAAACCCGGGCAAAGTACCGATGCGCCTGATAGAGGTGCAAACCGGAACCTACTTCGGCGAAGATGACATCGTCAGATACGACGATGACTATGGACGCGGTTGATGTCCTAGGATCTCGCCGGCGTCCCACTTAGGGGACGGTTTATCTTAAGGTTGGACGCCAAGGTATGGGGACCTCCGATCTGCGTATGATCACGGCAAAGAAGTGATCAGATGTTTAGATCGCGCGATGCAACGTTGATAGCGCGTCAAATTTGGAATTTTCGCCAGCCCACACTCGCGCTAGCCTCTCAATGAACTATCTGGACTTGCCCCGGAAAAGTGGAGAGCACCAACTGAGGAACCAGGAGGTGTTCTATGGGAAACGGAAACAGACCGACGCCGGAATTTCGGCGTGAAGCAGTTCGGTTGGCGCTGACCAGCGGCAGGACACGGCGGGAGAT
>NZ_DASYOK010000141.1:0-13439 GCF_036007805.1 Yoonia sp. | reverse complement strand
GGCACCAATTATCTGATGCGCGAATTCATCCATCAGGTAGGGCGCAAACACGCCGACAAACTGCGGATCATCACGATCGGTCTGGCCTTCGTCCTACCGGTGATCCTGCTGCTTTTGCCGTTCAACCACATCCTTGGCGTGCTGGCGGTCCTCAGCCATATCGCAGGCGTGCTCACGCTGCGCTGGCTGTTCTTCGCCCAAGCCGAACACGTCGTGGGCCTTTACTACGGCAAACGCTGATCCGTTATTATTGGCCCAAAAATATCCTGGGGGAGGTCCGCAGGGCCGGGGGCAAAGCCCCCTCCGCCCTCAGCTCCGGATACGCAGCTCTGTTTCTGCGTCAAAGAGAAAAATGCGGCTTGGATCAATCCTGACCCCGACACGGGCCCCTTCGGCGGTCCGTTCGTCCCCGCGTTCTTCCACGACAATGCGCTCGCCGGTCGTGGATGTCAGATAGGCGAATGAGACCCCTCCAAGGCTCTCGGTCAGCTCGACCGTATGCGTATCCCCATCGGGATCAATGACGATATGCTCGGGGCGCGCGCCTACGCTGACAGCCTTGCCTTCATAGGCCGTGCTGACCAAGCCGTCATATCGGGCGGCCAAACCCGGTGCGTCAACACTGCCGCCCTTGACCATACCGCTCACGAAGTTCATCGCAGGTGACCCGATAAAGCCCGCCACAAACTTGTTATCCGGATCGCGGTACAGATCCATCGGCGCGCCCACTTGCTCGATCACACCCAGACGCAGCACGACGATCTTGTCGGCCAATGTCATCGCCTCGACCTGATCGTGCGTGACATAAATCATCGTGGCGCCAATTTCCTTGTGCAAACGTGCAATCTCGACGCGCATCTCGACCCGAAGTTCAGCGTCAAGGTTGGACAGGGGTTCATCGAACAAGAACACCTCGGGCCCCCGCACAATGGCCCGGCCAATCGATACGCGCTGGCGCTGGCCACCGGACAGGGCCGCAGGCTTGCGATCCAGATAGGGCTCAAGCTTCAGAATACGCGTTGCCTCGGCCACTTTGGCCGCGATCTCGGCTTTGGGATGGCCGTTCATTTTCAGGCCAAACCCCATGTTGTCCTTGACCGTCATATGGGGATAAAGCGCGTAGGTCTGGAACACCATCGCAACCCCGCGCTCGGAGGGGTCCATGCGCGTGACGTCGCGATCTCCGATATGCATCGCGCCTTCAGTGGTTTCCTCTAGCCCCGCAACCATGCGCAAAAGCGTCGACTTGCCACAGCCCGACGGGCCGACAAAAACGCAGAATTCACCATCCGCGATTTCAAGGTCAATGCCGTGAATGACCTGCACCTCGCCATAGCGCTTGATGACGTTCTTCAGCGTTACACCTGACATGGCTTAAATCCCCGTTGTTTCTTTTGTCTGGTAGTCGGGAAAGCTCCAGTTCTGGGCATCCCGTGTAATTTTGTCGGCTGTCTCGCGCAGGATCGGCACATAGGCTTCCAGCCCTGCAAGATTGGTCCGGCTGGTCGTGCTGGTGACCGAAAGCGCACCAAGGACGCGGCCAGCCGAAGTCAGAATAGGCATTGCGACACAGATGATTCCGGGCTCATGCTCTTCGCGATCAAAACCATAGCCGTTCTGACGGATGTCACTCAACTCGGCGCGCAGCGCATCGGCGCTATCAAGCGTGTGCTCCGTAAAGACATGAAAGGACTGTTGTTCGATCACAGTCTCGACGGCATCCTCATCCAGAAACGCCAGCATCACCTTGCCGACACCGGTGCAATAGGCAGGCCCGACCTTACCCGCCTGACTGTACATCTGTACCGGATTATTCGCGTTGCGCTTATCAATATAAAGCACCTGCGCATGATCCAGCTGCGCAAGGTGGACAGTCTCGCCCACAGCCTTGCTGAGCGCATCAAGATGCGGACGCGCCACGGGGGCAAGTGTCGATTGATCCCATGCGGTATGGGCCAGACGCACCAAGCGAAGGCCCGGGCTATAGGTCTGCCGCTCGGGGTCGTAAGCCAACATCTGTTGATTGGTGAGGGTTTGTAGAAACCTGTATAAGGTTGGCTTGGGAAACTCAGACTGCGCCAAAAGCTCGCCGAACCGCACAGGCCGCCCGAAAGCCGCGACCTGATCCAGCACCTCAAGCGCCTTTCCAACTGTGCCGTCACCGGTCACCCGCCCCATTGATCCTCCCTTGGTCGATCCGGGCATTTCACACCGATCTCCTCATGGTGCTGCCTTCGACTGTTGACAAGGCTAGCCTGTTCGCGGTTTAGTATCAACATCCAAAACCAAGTTTCAAATAATGAAACCTGGTTACACACGGAAGCATACTGGGAGGAAACCATGCATTCCATTTTGAAGACGTCGCTCGCGGCGTTTATTGCTGCTGGCGTTACCGCGTCATCCGCAAGTGCCCAAGAACTGTCGGGCGAACTCAACATCATATCAGACATGTCCAACCCTGCACCGCGCGCGGTTATGGAAGGTCTGGCCGCCGATTTTGATGCGCTGCACCCGAACCTTGAAGTCAACCTGACGATCGTTGACCGCGAAGCGTGGAAAACACAGATCCGCAACGCGCTGGGTGCCAACCCGCCGGACGTTGTGAACTGGTATGCGGCCAACCGCATGCGTCCATATGTCAACGCAGGCCTCTTTGCAGATATCTCCGACCTCTGGGCCGAACCCGCCTTCGAGGCGCTAGCATCCACAAAAGGTGCCATGACGCTCGACGGCGCCCAATGGGGTGTGCCTTACACATACTACCAGTGGGGCGTTTACTACCGCAAAGACATCTTTGACCAGTTTGGCCTGTCCGAGCCGACAAACTGGGAAGAAGAGCTCGCAAACTGCCAGACACTGCTCGACAATGGTGTCAAGTGCTACACCATCGGGACCAAGTTTCTTTGGACCGCAGGCGGCTGGTTCGACTACATCAACTCGCGCACCAACGGCTATGATTTCCACATGGCACTCGCGCGCGGTGAAGTGGAATGGACCGATGAGCGTGTCCGCCAGACTTTCGCCAACTGGCGTCAGCTGATCGACATGGGCGCCTTCATCGACGACCACCAGACCTATAGCTGGCAGGAAGCCCTGCCCTTCATGGTCAATGGCGAAGCTGCGGCTTACCTCATGGGTAACTTTGCAGTTGCAGCCATGCGTGACGGCGGTCTGACCGACGATCAACTGGATTTCTACCAATTCCCTGTGATCAACCCTGACGTTGATTTCGCCGAGGACGCGCCAACCGATACGTTCCACATCGCATCGGGCGCACAGAACATGGACGCCGCGAAAGAATTCCTGCGCTATGTCACCTCTGCCGAGGTGCAAACAGCGATCAACGGCGGCGACGCTCTGGGCCAGCTGCCTGTGAACGCGAATGCGTCGATCGACGCGGACAAGTTCCTCGAGCAAGGCTTTGACATGCTGTCCAACAACGCGGGCGGCGGGATCATGCAGTTCTTTGACCGTGACTTTGATGCCGAAATGGCGTCTGTCGGCATGGAAGGCCTGCAGGAGTTCATGGTGTTCCCCGACAACCTCGAAGACATTCTGATGCGTCTCGAAGAAACACGTCAGCGCATCTATAACTAACGCTATGGTGGGTTTTACCCACCCTACGGCACCCACCCGCGTAGGGTGGGTGCAACCCACAGCCCCGCCAACCCATCTGCAAGCCCCCACGCGGCTTTCACATGTGTTGACCCAGCAGGAGAAACGCCATGTCGGTGTCACCCGCCGTTCCAATCACCAACGCAAAAAGGCCGAAGCGCGGCTGGTACAAGCGCAACGAGATTGCGATCACCCCGTGGCTGTTCCTGCTGCCTGCGATGCTTTTTTTTGCGATCTACGTCATCATGCCCATCGGCCAGTCGTTCTGGATTTCGCTGCATGAATGGGACGGTCTTGGCGAGAAAACATGGGTTGGTACCGCCAACTACGAACGCCTGCTCGGTTGGGGTGATGCCAATATCGACCGCAAGTTTTCGGTCTCGTTCTGGAACAACCTCAAATGGCTGGTGCTTTACCTTCTGGCGATCCCGGCGGGCCTGTTTATTGCGCTTTTCCTGAACCAGACGGTCACAGGCATCCGTTTCTACAAGTCGATGTTCTTTTTCCCGTTTGTGATCAGCCAAGTCGTTGTGGGTCTGGTGTTCAGCTGGTTCTACCTGCCGCGTGAAGGGCTTTTGAACGCGATCCTTGGCTTCTTTGGCGCGGGCCCGATCAACGTGCTCGGTGATCCGACACTTGCGACCTATGGCATTATCGCGGCAGGCCTGTGGCCGCAGACGGCATACTGCATGATCCTGTATCTCACCGGCCTGAACGCCGTTGATCCCGAACAGGTCGAAGCCGCACGGCTTGATGGGGCAAAAGGCCCCAAGATGCTTTGGCATGTGATCCTCCCCCAGCTCAAGCCCGCGACCTTTATCGCCTTTGTCGTCACCATCATCGGCGCGCTGCGGTCGTTCGATCTGATCAGCGTCATGACCAATGGCGGGCCTTTCGGATCAACCCGCGTACTGTCGTTCTACATGTTCGAGGAATCACTATCCGAATTCGGGTTCCGGATGGGCTATGGTGCGGCCATTGCGGTGATCCTGTTCTTCATCATGCTGGGGTTCATCACCTACTTCCTTTACGCGATGTACCAAGACGAAAAGGGAGCGCGCTGATGTTTCCCACCCCAATCGCAAGAACCTCGCGCACGTGGCAGATTTCGTATCAGGTGCTTTTGCCGGTCATGTTGATCATCTGGCTACTGCCCCTCATCGCCGTTGCCAACTTCTCGATCAAACCCGAGTCCGATTTCGTCAGCGGCAACTACTGGGGAATTCCCAGCAGTTTTGAGGCCTTCTCGAACTATGGGCGCGTGTTTTTTGAGTCGAACATGCCGCGCTATTTGTGGAATTCGCTCTTTATCACGATCCCCACAGTAATCGGGGCCGTGGCGCTGTCTGCCATGGCCGGTTTTGCGCTGGGTGTTTACAAATTCAAAGGCAATCTGCTGATCTTCTTCATCTTCATTGCGGGCAACTTTGTCCCGTTCCAGATCCTGATGGTACCCGTGCGGGACCTGACACTGAGCCTGAACCTCTATGATACCAAGACCGGTCTGGTGCTGTTCCACATTGCCTTCCAGACAGGGTTCTGCACACTTTTCATGCGCAACTTTATCCGCGCCCTGCCCTTCCCCTTGATTGAGGCCGCGCGCGTTGAAGGCATCGCCGAATGGCGCATCTTCCTGTTCGTCGTCCTGCCTTTGATGAAGCCCGCGCTCGCAGCGCTTGCCGTGCTGATCTTTACCTTCATCTGGAACGATTATTTCTGGGCTGTTGTCCTGACCCAAGGACCGGATGCACAACCCGTCACCGCCGGTATCACCGAGTTCAATTCACAGTACCGCGCCGCCTATCACCTGATGAGCGCGGGCTCGATCGTGGCTGCTTTGCCGCCTGTCGCGATGTTCTTTTTGATGCAGAAACACTTTATCGCGGGCCTCACCCTCGGAGCAGTAAAGTAACCAAGATGAACCGAACCTACCGTATTGATGATGGCCGTCAGACCCTTGTGCTGGCGGCCCGCAACGACCGACTGCCTGAAGTTGTCTATTGGGGCGCGCTGCTGCCAGCGGGGGAAAACCTCGACACGGTGCAGGCGGCCCACAGGATTGATGTCACAGGCGGGATGCTGGACGAAAACCCGGACCTGTCGATTTGCCCCGAAGCGACCCGCAGCTTTCCCGGCCAACCCGGTCTGATACTGCGCGACAGCGACGGGACGCCACTGCTGCCCAAGTTCTGTTTTGAGAGCGTTGCGCAGAACGGCACGCTGGAACTCACCTATAAAGACAATAACAACGGGCTCACGCTGACCGTGCGCTTTGATAGCGACAGCGATACCCACGTGATTACCTGCCAGACCACACTCGACGCGACCCGCCCTGTGCATCTGCACTGGCTTGCCGCCCCTGTCTTGCCCGCACCGCAGCAATCTGACGAGATGATTGACGTGTCGGGGCGGTGGTGCGGTGAATTCCAGCTGTCCCGCACCGCTTGGGCACCCGGGATGCGTTACCGTGAAAACCGCACGGGCCGCACTGGGCACGAGCACTTTCCAGGCCTGATCGTGCCGTGCCGTGGCGCCACCAATACCCAAGGCGAGGTCTATGCTTTCCATTATGGCTGGTCCGGCGGGCACAAGATGATCGCCGAGGAATTGCAGGACGGCCGCCGCCAGATCCAATGGGGGCACGCGGCCAGCATGGAACCACAAGCGGCCACGCAGTTCAAAACTGCGCCGCTCTATATCGCCTATTCCAATACTGGTCTGAATGGCTGCGCCGTGGCCTTCCAGCGCCACCTGCGCGACAGGATCGTGACATGGCCCAAACCGAACGCGCCGCGCCCTGTCCATTACAACTGCTGGGAGGCCGTTTATTTCGACCATAAACTGCCTGTTCTCAAAGACATCGCTGATCGCGCAGCCGCGCTGGGGGCGGAACGTTTTGTGCTGGATGACGGCTGGTTCGGCAACCGCGATGACGACACCCGCAGCCTCTCGGACTGGACGGTCGATCCGCGCAAATACCCCGACGGCCTGCACCCGTTGATCGAACATGTGCACGGGCTTGGCATGACCTTCGGCATCTGGTTCGAACCCGAGATGATCAACGAAGACAGCGACATTCACCGCGCGCATCCTGACTGGGTGTTGGGCAGCGAGGACCAGACCCTTGGCCGCCAGCAAAAAGCGCTGAATATGGCGAAGCCTGACGTCCGCGATTATCTTTACGGTCGCATGTCAGCGATCCTGCGCGATCACGCCATCGACTATATCAAATGGGACCACAACCGCGTTCTGCCGATGCCCGATGCATCGCAAACCCGTGGGTCCTACGCGCTGATCGACAGGCTGCGCACGGATTTCCCTGACGTCGAGATCGAAAGCTGTGCCTCGGGCGGTGGCCGGATCGACTTTGGCATCCTGCAACGCACCCAACGTGTCTGGCTCTCTGACAGCAACGATGCGCTGGAACGGCTACGCATCCAGCATGACGCGGCTTTGTTTCTGCCATTGTCGGTGACCGGCAGCCACGTGGGCCCACGCCATTGCCACACATCGGGTCGCACCCTCGACATTACATTCCGTGCATGGGTCGCGGCCCAGCGCCATATGGGGTTCGAGATGGACCCGCGCGAACTCGATGCGCGCGAAACGGCGGTGCTCACGCAGGTTACAGGCTGGTGGAAAGCCAACCGCCACTGGATGCAAACGGCCGACATTTTGCGCCTTGATAGTGCCGATCCTGCAGTCGTCGCCGAGCAGCAACTGGCCCGCGACAAGGACCGCTTTGTGGTTTTTGCAGGCAAGGCTGCAACCAGCGCCCAGATTTCCCCACGACCATTGCGCCTGACCGGTCTGGACCCCGATGCGATGTACCGCATCGACCTGATCAACCGCGAGGATCTGCATCACCTGTCACGGGGAACACCAGCGCTGAAGGATGCCTCGCTTGAACTCTCTGGTGCCTATCTGATGCGCCACGGCGTTACCTTGCCATGGTCCTTCCCCGAACGCATGTGGGTCGTGGAAGGAGCGCGGCTATGAACGCGACCTTCCATGACCTCAAAGGTGCCTCGGTCTTTATTACAGGTGGCGGCAACGGCATTGGTGCAGCACTCACCGATGGGTTTCTGGCGCAGGGGGCACGGGTGGCCTTTGTGGGGCGCTCGGATGCCACGGAATTTGTGCGCGAGATGGGCGACAAACACGGCACCGCGCCGCTCTTTATCCAGTGCGACATCACCGACACGCCTGCCCTTCAGGCCGCCATGGATCAGGCGGTTGCAGCACATGGCCCGTTGAAAGTGTTGGTCAACAACGCCGCCAACGATATGCGCTACGACGCGATGGAGATTTCAGAGGCGGATTGGGACAGCCAGCATGCAATCAACGCGAAAGCCTATTTCTTTGCATGCCAGAAAGCTGCGGCTCTGATGGCTCCGAAAGGATCCATCATCAACTATTCCTCGATCACCTATCTGATGGGCTTGGCAGGCATGGTGCCTTATGTGACCGCCAATGCGGGCATCACAGGCATGACCCGCGCGCTGGCCCGTGAATGGGGACCGAAAGGTATCCGCGTGAACGCCATTGCACCCGGCTGGGTCTTTACCGAAAAGCAGGAAACCATGTGGGCGACACCCGCCTCCAAAGCAGCGTTTCTGGAAAAGCAATGCCTGCAGGAATTCATGCGTCCTGAAGATATGGTCGGCGGGACACTGTTTTTAGCCTCTTCTGCTTCCGCTATGATGACGGGGCAGACCATTGTAATCGACGCAGGCGTGGTAGGAACCGGATGACCCAAGCACAGATCAAAGCAGATTGGATCGCCGTGGACTGGGGCACCAGCAACATGCGCGCCTGGGCCTTGTCGACCAGCGGCACGGTTCTGGCTGAAGCCAGTTCCGATCAAGGCATGGGCAAGCTGCGCCGTGAAGATTTTGAGGCAGCCCTGCTCTCTGTCGTCCAGGACTGGATTGACGGCCCGACAACCGTGATGGCCTGCGGCATGGTCGGATCACGGCAGGGCTGGGTCGAGGCCCCCTATGCCGCGGTCCCCTGCGCCACCTTGCCCGAAGGTTTGGTCCAAGCGCCCGTGACGCATCCTGACCTGACCGTCTATGTCATTCCCGGCATCAAGCAGATGTCCCCCGCTGACGTGATGCGCGGCGAAGAGACGCAAGTCACCGGCTTTCTGGCGCGTAACAAGAATTGGGACGGGGTGATCTGTTTGCCGGGCACCCATACCAAATGGGTGCATGTCAGCGCGGATGAGGTTGTCAGCTTTCAGACCTTCATGACCGGTGAACTCTTTGACACCCTCTCCACGCAAACGGTATTGCGCCACTCGATCGCCGCCGATGGCTGGGATGATGCCGCCTTTGCCGAAGGGCTCGATATGGGGCTGTCGCGCCCTGAACGCCTTGCAGCGCGGCTCTTTTCACTGCGTGCCAACGGGCTGCTTCATGATATGTCGGGCACAGCGGCACGCGCGCAACTGTCCGGCCTGCTGATCGGTACAGAACTGGCCGCTTCAAAACCCTACTGGCTTGGCCAGCACATCGCGGTGATCGGGGAAAGCAAGCTGTCGAAACTCTATGTCGATGCTTTGGCGACACAGGCCGCACCCGCAACCCAAGTCAACGCGGCAACGATCACATTGGCTGGTCTGTCGGCCGCCTATCAGCGCCTGAAAGGATAACATATGCATCGCCCCCTGATCGCGATTTTGCGCGGCGTGACACCCAGCGAGGCAGCCCCCATGGCCGCCGCCCTGATTGACGCAGGCATCACGAAGATCGAAGTGCCCCTCAATTCGCCGGATCCCTTCGCCAGCATCAAGGCGATGGCCGATGCCTACGGCGAGGACGCCCTGATCGGCGCAGGAACCGTGCTGTCGACCGATGATGTGGGGCGCGTGGCGCAAGCGGGTGGCAAGCTCGTGGTTTCGCCCAACTGCGACCAGCGCGTGATTGTCGCCACCAAGACCGCCGGTATGCAAAGCTGGCCCGGCGTCATGACCCCGACAGAGTGCTTTGCGGCCCTGAAAGCGGGGGCTGACGGGCTCAAGATCTTTCCCGCCAGTCTGCTTGGGCCCGAAGGCATCAAGGCAATCCGCGCGGTGTTGCCGACAGGCACGCAGGTCTATGCAGTGGGTGGCGCAGGGGCTGACAACTTCGCGGAATGGATGGCCGCTTCGGCGGATGGGTTCGGCATTGGCTCTGCCCTTTACAAACCCGGTTTTTCGGTGGCCGATGTCGCAGCAAGGGCGCGCGATATGGTCGCCGCCTATGATGCGGCTGTGTCATGATTTACGATGACACCCAGTGCCAGCTTGGTGAAGGACCGCTCTGGCATCCTTTGCGCAAACAATTGCTCTGGTTTGATATTCTGGGAAAACGCCTGCACACGAAAGGCCAGCACTGGCAGTTTGACACCTATGTCAGTGCCGCGGGCTGGATCAGTGAAAGCACCCTGCTGATCGCGTCCAGCACCGCGTTGATGCATTTTGATATCACGACCGGAGAAACCGAGATCATCGCGCCACTGGAGGCCGACAATCCGGTCACGCGCTCGAACGACGGGCGCGCGGACCCGCAGGGCGGTTTCTGGATCGGGACCATGGGAATTGATGCGGAGGAAGGCGCGGGCGCGATCTATCGCTACTATAAAGGCGAGCTGCGCCAGCTTTACCCCGAGATCACGATTTCCAATGCGATCTGTTTCGCGCCTGATGGCAAAACCGCCTATTTCACCGACACGCCGACGCAACAGGTCATGCGCGTGGCGCTTGATGACCAAGGCTGGCCCATGGGCGAACCTGTGCTGCACATTGACCTCAGCCGCACACGCTTTCGTCCCGACGGGGCGGTCGTCGATGCCGCAGGCAACCTGTGGAACGCGCAATGGGGTGTCGGGCGGGTGGCCGTCTATGATCCGGCCGGCGGTTTCCTTGAAAGCTACAACTTTGCTGCAAGCCAAACCTCTTGTCCGGCATTTGGCGGCGACGATCTGCAAACGCTGTTCTGCACCAGTGCCGCGGTTGGGCTAGAGGGCCCCGAGCAGGGCAAAACATTTGCCGTCCCGACGAAGGCTGCTGGACAAGCCGAACATCAGGTTATCCTCTAAACCGCTCCTCAATCTTTCAAAAAGGTTCCACACCATGAAACGCACGCTTGGCGTCTGTTATTATCCCGAACATTGGCCCGAGGACCAATGGGCCAGTGATGCCGCCCAAATGGTGGCGACAGGTCTGACATGGGTGCGCATCGGTGAGTTCGCATGGGCGCGTATGGAACCGAGCCCGGGCACCTTCACATGGGATTGGCTGGACCGTGCGATTGCCGTTCTGGGAGAAGCAGGCCTGAAGATCATCCTCGGCACCCCCACGGCCACACCACCCCGTTGGATGGTCGACAAATACCCCGATATGCTGGCGGTTGACGCGCAGGGGCAGCCCCGCAAATTCGGGTCGCGCAGACACTACGACTTCAGCCATCTTGGCTACCGCGAGGAATGCCGCCGCATCGCGCGGCTCATGGGCGAACGCTATGGCAGCAACCCGCATATCGCTGCGTGGCAAATCGACAACGAATACGATTGCCACGACACAACGCTGAGTTACTCTGATGCGGCGCGCAAAGGGTTTCAGGACTGGCTGGCGCAGAAATACCAGTCCACCGATGCGCTGAACCGTGCGTGGGGGAACGTGTTTTGGTCGATGGACTATGACACTTTCGACCAGATTGATCTGCCCAATCTGACAGTGACCGAACCCAACCACCCGCATCAGCTTGCGTTCCGGCGCTATAGTTCGGATCAGGTGGTTGCCTTCAATAAGGTACAGGTGGACGAACTGCGCAAACATACCGACGCGCCACTGATCCACAACTACATGGGGCGGATCACGACGTTCGATCATTGGAAGGTCGGTGCCGACCTCGATATCGCGTCCTGGGACAGCTATCCGATCGGGTTTCTGTCGGACCGCCTTGAAGGGACGCCGGAATTCAAACGCGCCTTCCTGCGTCAGGGCCACCCCGACAACCAAGCTTTCCACCACGATCTCTACCGCGCGGTCGGCAAGGGGCGGATGTGGGTGATGGAACAACAGCCCGGCCCCGTGAACTGGGCCCCCTATAACCCTGCCCCCCTGCCCGGCATGGCACGTCTTTGGGCGTGGGAGGCCTTTGCCCATGGTGCCGAAACCGTCTGTTATTTCCGCTGGCGGCAAGCCCCTTTCGCGCAGGAACAGATGCATGCGGGGCTTTTGCGCCCTGACAGCGCGCCTGCCCCTGCATTGGCCGAAGCGCGCCAAGTCGCTGATGAAATCGAAACGCTGGCCAGTGTTGGCACAGCAAAGGCGCAGGCCGCATTGGTCTTTGACTATGAAAGTGCATGGGGCTGGGATGCCCAGCCGCAGGGCGCGGATTTCGAGATGTTCCGCCTTGCCTTTGCCGCCTATCGCGCGCTGCGCAGGGCAGGATTGAACATCGACATTCTGCCGCCCGATACCGCTGATCTTTCTGCCTATAAGCTGGTGATGGCGCCGGGGATCATGTCTCTGTCAGAGCCGCTGCGCGCTGCTTTGGCCCGTTTTGAAGGCATCGCCCTTATCGGTCCGCGCAGTGATACAAAGACCGACGAGTTGAGCATCCCCACGCCACTTGGCCCGAATCTGCCGGGGCTTGATGTGCGCGTTGCATTGACCGAAAGCATGCCACCCGATGATGGCATTCCACTGGAAGGCGGCGGACAGTTCCTGCATTGGTTCGAGCACCTTGAAGGCAGCGCCGAGACATTTGTCGCAACCGCAGCAGGGCAGCCTGCGATCATAGGCACGAAGACCCTGCGCTATCTTGCGGGCTGGCCGGACGATGGCACCTTTGACCATATTGTCGCGGGCTTGTGTGACGCGCTTGGTCTGGAAACCAGGCAACTGCCTGAAGGTCTACGCCTGCGCGACACCGAAACGCACCGGTTCTATTTCAACTATGCCGCTGTGCCGTTGACGTGGAAAGGCGTAACCATACCTCCTGCGGGTGTGCATTGGGAGGAACTGTGATGACCCACTTCGGAACCACGAAAGACGGAGAGGAAGTTCTTCAAATCACACTCTCAAGCGGCGATCTGAGCGTCGATATTCTGACACTGGGTGCCACCGTGCAAGCCGTGCGCCTTGCAGGGGTGCCTTACAATCTGACCTTGGGTTCCGAGACGTTCGCGGATTACGCCACCTCAATGGATTATTTCGGCGCGATTGTCGGCCCTATCGCCAACCGCATCGGCAACGCGCGCGTGCGCCTTGACGGGATGATGCACGAGCTTGAGCGCAACGAGAACGGCGATTGTCACCTGCATTCAGGCAGCGAGGGCGTCCACCGCAAGAACTGGGGGGTGCTGGAACAGTACGCTGATCGCGTCACGCTGGGTTTGCGCCTGCCCGATGGTGTGGCGGGCCTGCCCGGCAACCGCGATATCCGCGTGACCTATCAGGTCACAGCACCTGCAACGCTGACCATGCAGATCGACGGCACGACTGACGCGACCACCTGCATGAATTTCGCCAGCCACATCTATTGGAACCTTGATGGCAGCGAAACATGGGATGGCCACGCATTGCGCATTGCTGCGGATCATTATCTGCCGATTGACGACCGCACCTGCCCCACAGGTGAGGTCACCGCCGTTGACGGCACCGCTATGGATTTCCGCACCAGCCGCAAACTGGTGAAAGGTGCACCGGCGCTTGATCACAATTTTTGCCTCTCGCAAGAAGCGACCGATCTGCGCGATGTCCTTTGGCTGACCGGTGCCTCGGGCCTGCAAATGACCCTCGCCACGACAGAGCCCGGGATGCAGATCCACGA
>NZ_DASYOK010000140.1:0-1772 GCF_036007805.1 Yoonia sp. | reverse complement strand
TGTATCGAAAGTTACTCACCATGTATCAAAAGTATACAGGGGGACCGGAAAAGTCTTTCCAATTCTGTTGATATATCTGGTGGTGCGCGCCGGTGGTTCCGCAATCTGTTGTGGATGGCGTTCCCGTCGCGTTCGGAGAATGAGCTGGCCAACAAGGCTGCCGCTGTTCTCGGAGTAAGCCCTCGCCAGATTCGCAACTGGCTGCGCGAAGATAACGACGCCAGCCTGCGCTATGTCTTTGCCGTCTTGGCAATCGCTGGCGGTGAGATTGTCTTCAAGCAGATTGAGGGACGCGACTGATGCGGGTGCCTCAATACATCGCCGCTCGGTTTTATCAGGCCAGAGCAAAGCGGGCATTCCGCAAGTTTCTCAAATTCGAAAGCATTGCTTCGCGTCTGTTCAGTGACTTGGACCGCTAGGCCCACGTTCGCGCGGCATCGACCCACAAACCAACATTGGAAAGGAAACCCATGACTTTCACACCAGCATCGCCGGTTGCGGTTAAGCCCGACGGCACAGGATTCAGCATATCGCTGCGATTCACGGCCAAGTCGCAGAAAGTGCGCATCTCGATCACCAAGGCCGCCCAGGAAGAACACTTTGGCGGAAGCCTCGAAGGCAAGCGGCTAGACGTGATGATCGGGCGTGACGGGGATCGTGGCCGCATCAAACTGGTCAAGGCCGACGAGGGTGCTTTCACCGCGAAGGCGTCCGCGCGTGGGTCTGTGTTCGTCGTGATGAACCGTTGGAACCTTCTGCCCAACGATAAGCGCCCATCACAGCCGATGGACATTGCGTTTTCGGATGCAACCGGCCTGACGCTCATGGTGCCCAACTATGACCGTGTGGCACCAGCCGCGAACGCCGGTGAGAAGCGCGCGATCCCTCGCGCTCTTCCGATGGAATAGGTGGCAAAATGGATAATCCCACAATGACACTCACAGGCCCAGACGGCCAGACGACTGCACCGTTCACGCTGGAGCAGATGGGTGAAGTCGCATCGAAGATGAAGCAAACCGCAGCTGACGCCGAAGTGACCGATCGCGTGATGGGTGTTGCGGCGCAAGAGTTGCGCCAGTTCATCGAGCGTTACGAGCGGCTCGAAGCGGAAAAGAAGGACATCGCAGACGCCCAGAAAGAGGTCATGGCCGAGGCCAAGGGCAGAGGCTACTGCACAAAGGTACTGCGCAAGATTGTGGCGATCCGCAAGCGAGACGCCAACGATCTGGCCGAAGAGGAAGCCGTCCTCGACCTGTATAAGTCAGCACTGGGCATGTGACCCATGCGCGAACACCTCAAAGCAATCCCCAAGGGCGACTTGATAGCCTTCGAAATGGACAGGGATGGTTTCGATCTGCTGTCCCGCATTGTTGCGCGCTCCGAGCCACGCGGGACCGACAATCCCAAGGCTCACAAGCAGGTCAAAGACAGGATCGAGGGCGCGTTGCTTGCCGCGCGCTCTCAAATGGGCTGGCCCCAATAGCCCCATAAAAACAAACACCAAAGGACACGCCATGCAGGATTGGACGTTCACAGACTTTCGCTTCCCATTTCCCGACAACAGGACGGAAGCTACCCAGCATCAGCAAGAGCTTATCGCTGAAATCATCATGATCCGCGACCAGCTCGAAGCGGTGTCAAATGGCGACGCCAAGCCGCCCAGCGACACATGGGCATTCGACGCGACGTATTATCGCCGCAAGCTGCAAGCGCGCTGCAATGCGCTGAACCACCACATCAAAGCACTGCCCAAGCCGCTGAACCAGCAGCAG
>NZ_DASYOK010000139.1:0-18675 GCF_036007805.1 Yoonia sp. | reverse complement strand
TATACGGATGCCAAAGGATGACCGGTCTCGTTGATTGGGCCGCAGCCCGGGCACGGATGGTGCTGGCGTTTATTGCGCTCTCGCTGCTGGCAGGGGGGATGGCCTATGTCGGGCTGCCCAAAGAGGGTGAACCCGATATCGAAATCCCTGCGATCTTTGTCTCTGTCCCCTTCCCCGGCATTTCCGCCGAAGACAGCGAAACCCTGTTGGTCAAACCGATGGAGACCGAGCTGTCTGATCTGGACGGGCTGAAATCCATGAGCGCCACCGCCGCCGAAGGCTATGCGGGCATGGCGCTTGAGTTCGAATTCGGCTGGGACAAGACCAAAATTATTGCCGACATCCGTTCCGCCATGAACAACGCCGAGGCGCAGTTCCCTGCGGGCGCGGATCAATACTCCATCAATGAGATCAATTTTTCTGAATTCCCAATCGTCATTGTGAACCTCACCGGCCAAGTGCCCGAGCGGACGTTGCTGCGTGTGGCCAAGAACCTGCAAGACCGGATTGAGGGGATTGATGCGGTCCTGGAAGCAGGGCTTGCCGGCCAACGTG
The DNA here is from genome assembly GCF_036007805.1 of Yoonia sp. GTDB lineage: Bacteria > Pseudomonadota > Alphaproteobacteria > Rhodobacterales > Rhodobacteraceae > Yoonia. The sequence continues at coordinate 18,120 of NZ_DASYOK010000139.1, read as the reverse complement.
ATGAAATGCTGGAGGTCGTGATCGACCCGCTCCGTCTTGAGGCCTATAACGTCACCGCAGGCGAATTGATCGGCGTTGTGACCAATAACAACCTGCTGATCGCTGCAGGCGAGGTGGACACCGCGCAAGGGACGTTCTCGGTCAAGATCCCCTCGTCTTTTGACGAACCACAGGACGTCTATAACCTGCCCGTCAAAACCAACGGTGACCGCGTGATCACGCTGGGCGATCTGGCCACGATCCGCCTGACGTTCGAAGACCGGCTTGGTACCGCGCGCTTTAACGGCGTGAATACGGTGGCCTTGCAGGTGGTCAAACGCAAAGGCTTCAACCTGATCGACACTGCCGCATTGGTCGAAGAGGCGGTCGAAGCCGAACGCGCAAGCTGGTCCCCCGAGCTTCGGGAAGCGATCGAGGTTGGCACCTCAAACGATCAGTCCCGCAATGTGGCTTCAATGGTCAGCCAGTTGGAAGGTTCGGTTCTGACCGCGATCGCGCTGGTGATGATCGTCGTTCTTGCCGCCTTGGGCACGCGCCCCGCGCTGCTGGTGGGCTTTGCTATTCCCACATCCTTCCTTTTGTGTTTCGCCCTGCTTGCCGTGATGGACATCACGATTTCCAACATCGTCATGTTCGGCCTGATCCTTGCCGTGGGTATGCTGGTGGATGGCGCCATTGTCGTGGTTGAATATGCCGACAAGCGCATCAAAGAGGGCACAGGCCCGATGCATGCCTATGTCGAGGCCGCCAAACGCATGTTCTGGCCGATCATTTCCTCGACCGCCACGACGCTTTGCGCCTTTCTGCCGATGCTGTTCTGGCCCGGTGTGCCGGGGCAATTCATGGGGATGCTGCCGGTCACCCTGATCTTTGTGCTTTCGGCATCTCTGGTTGTCGCACTCGTCTATCTGCCCGTCATGGGCGGCGTGACAGGCCGGATGAGCCGGATGTTCGGCAATGCCTCCGACACGCTCCGCGCCCGCCTGCCATGGGCTGTGCGCGCAGCACTGGTGCTGCCTGCAATCATGGTGGTTTTTACGGGTGCGATGCTGACACTCAACCCCGGCTATCTGACCGGTGAGGCCGTGCAGACAAGCGGGCTGGGCGATTCCTTGCCCGGGATGATCGTCTTTCTTCTGGGGGCCTTTGCCCTTTCAATCACCATCGGGGCCGCCAAGATCGAACGCGAAGCCAGAACAATCAAAGCCGGTTACCGCCGTTCGCCATTTGGCCACTTCATGCATTTCATCGCAGGCAACCCGATCATGCCGCTGGTCACTGTGGCGGCCGTTATCTTTACCGTGATCTCGATCTTCGGCTATTACGGCGCCAACAACAACGGCGTGGAGTTCTTTGTCGAATCCGAGCCGGAACAGGCCATCGTCTATGTGCGTGCCCGCGGCAACCTGTCGCTTGAGGAAAAAGACGCGCTGGTGCGGCAGGCCGAGGATATCGTGCTGGCCCATCCCGGCGTGATGAACGCCTTTGCCTTTGCCGGTGATGGTGGATTGAACACGGACGCAAGCGGTGCCAGCACCCCGAGCGATACCATTGGACAGGTGCAGCTTGAGACAATCCCATGGGAAGACCGCGCAGGCATTGCCGAACTGGACGGCGATGTGGTGCTTGCCGAATTGCAAGAACAACTCAATACAATCCCCGGGATCGAAACCGAGATCCTGGCCCAATCCCGCGGCCCTGCATCGGGCAAGCCGGTCCATCTGCGCCTGAAAAGCGACAGTTGGGACGACCTGATTACCGCCACGAATATCGCGCGCAGCCAGTTTGAACAAACACCCGGTTTAATCACGATCGAGGATTCCCTGCCCCTGCCCGGTATCGACTGGCAGATCGACGTTGATGTTGAAAAAGCGGGGCGCTTTGGTGCGGATGTGGCGACCGTGGGTGCCATGGTGCAGATGGTTACGCGGGGGATCCTGCTGGATACGATGCGCGTCGACAGCTCGGACGAGGAAATCGAAATCCGCGTCCGCCTGCCCGATCAGGACCGCGTGCTTTCTACCCTTGATAGCCTGAAAGTGCGGACAGATCAGGGCCTGATCCCGCTGTCGAATTTCATCACCCGCACTCCTGTCGCGAGCCTCGCGCAGATCGACCGGATTGATCAGAAGCGGTACTTTGATGTGAAAGCCGGTGTTGCCGCTGGGCTGACCAATCTGGTTGTGGACGGTGAAAATGTGGCTGTTGTGCGCATCGCGGGCGAAGGCGCGCGCGGTATGGACCGCTACGACGTCCAGACCCTGATTGGAGATATGACATCCGCAGGTCTGACAGCACTTGTCGACGCGGGCGATACATCGGAGGTGCCTTTGAACCCCAACGAACGGATCGCGGCGCTAACGGAGTGGCTGGGCACCAACCCCCTGCCCGCTTCCATTGAATGGGAATGGACTGGCGATCAGGAAGAACAGGCCGAATCCGGCGCGTTTCTGCAAACCGCCTTTGCCGGTGCCTTGGGGCTGATGTTCATTATCCTGCTGGCGCAGTTTAACAGCATCTATAACTCTATTCTCGTGCTGCTGGCGGTGGTCATGTCCACTGCGGGTTCGTTGGTAGGGATGCTGGTGATGGATCAGCCGTTCTCGATCATCATGACGGGCACGGGCATTGTGGCGCTGGCCGGGATCGTGGTGAACAACAACATCATCCTGATCGACACCTATCAGGAATACAGCAAATACATGCCCAAGACCGAGGCGATTACCCGCACCGCAGAAGACCGCATCCGGCCTGTGCTTTTGACGACGATCACCACAATGGCGGGTCTGGCCCCCATGATGTTCGGCCTCAGCCTTGATTTCATGAACGGCGGCTATTCCATCGACAGCCCGACCTCTCTTTGGTGGAAACAATTAGCAACAGCAGTCGTCTTTGGCCTTGGAATTGCAACAATGCTGACACTGGTCTTCACGCCCTCCATGCTGGCCCTGCGGGTCTGGTTTGTGACCTATGTGCAGTGGTTCGCACAACTCTTGGCGAAACTCTCGATGGGTCGCAGCAGCCGCGCCGCCCGCGACTGGGCCTTGTCACGACAGGCCCGTCGGATGAGAGCACCGGAGATTATCTGGGATGATCCAAGTGCGGCAGTGCTGACACCCATCGCGCCCAAACAACCGGTACAAGCGGCGGAATAGAGAAAAGGCCCGCAACACTGCGGGCCTTTTGATCCTGTCGGCGCGAACTAGACTGTCGCCTCTTCTTCCTCGGACTGTCTGTTCCACAAATGCGCATAGCGCCCTTCGGCAGCCAGCAGATCGTCGTGGCGGCCTTCTTCCACAATCACACCGTTTTCCAACACCACGATCAGATCGGCATCGGCAATCGTGGACAGGCGGTGCGCAATCGTAATCACCGTGCGCCCCTCGCCCATTGCCTTCAACTCGGCCTGAATTTCCCGCTCGGTTTCGGTATCAAGCGCGCTTGTCGCCTCATCCAGCAACAGGATTGGCGGGTTCTTCAAGAGCGTCCGCGCGATCCCGACCCGCTGCTTCTCACCGCCCGAAAGCTTCAACCCACGCTCGCCCACAGTGGTTTGATAGCCGTCTGGCAGACTGATAATGAAATCGTGGATCTTGGCGGCTTTGGCCGCCGCGATAATCTCATCCTCGCCGGCGGTGGGCCGCCCGTAGGCAATGTTGTAATGTACCGTGTCGTTGAACAGCACGGTATCCTGCGGGACGACACCGATCTGGGCATGCAGGCTTTCCTGCGTCACGTCCCGCACATCCTGCCCGTCAATCAACAAAGCACCGCCGCTGACATCATAGAACCGGAACAGCAACCGCCCTATGGTCGATTTGCCCGACCCGGAGGAGCCGACAATCGCCACCGTCTGGCCAGGTGCCACTTCAAGGGTCACGCCTTTCAGGATCGGCCGCGCGGCATCATAACCAAAGCTCACGTCTTGCAAGACCACGCGCCCACCCGTGACCTTAAGCGGCTTTGCGTCCGGTTTATCTGTCACCTCGGCAGGTTGTCCCAGCAGGTCAAACATATCGCCCATATCAATCAGGGCCTGCCGGATTTCGCGGTAAACAGTGCCGAGAAAGTTCAGCGGCATCGTGATCTGGATCATATAGGCATTGACCATCACGAAATCGCCCACGGTCAAATCGCCCCGCTGCACGCCCATCGCGGCCATGACCATCACGGCGACCAGACCACCGGTGATCAGAACAGACTGGCCAAAATTCAGAAAAGCGAGCGAGTAATTCGTGCGGATGGCCGCGTTTTCGTAATTTGCCATCGCGACATCATAGCGGTCAGCCTCCCAACGTTCGGCGCCGAAATATTTGACCGTCTCGAAATTCAACAGACTGTCGATCGCCTTCTGGTTCGCATCGGTGTCCTGATCGTTCATTTCCTTGCGGATTTTCACGCGCCATTCCGTCACCTTGAAAGTGAACCAGACGTAAAGCGCGATGGTCAGCACAACGACGGCCAGATACCAGACATCAAAGAGGAAAAAGAGCACGACCGAGATCATCAGAAGTTCAAGAACCAGCGGCCCCATCGAGAACAGCAAGAAGCGCAGCAGGAAATCCACGCCCTTCACCCCCCGTTCGATCACACGCGACAAACCACCGGTCTTGCGGGTGATGTGATAGCGCATCGAAAGGCGATGGATATGGGTAAAGGTTTCAAGCGCCAGCTGCCGCAAGGCCCGTTGCCCGACGCGCGTAAAGACCACATCGCGCAACTGCTGAAAGCCCACAGACATCAGCCGAGCCAGACCGTAAGCCAGCGTCAGCCCAATGGCCCCCAAACCCAGAACAGTCGCCGCCGTTGCCCCCTCGGGTGCCAGCGTATCGACTGCTTGTTTGTACAAAACGGGTGTGCCGACCGCGATCACCTTGGAGAGCAAGAGCACGGCCAGCGCAATCACGACACGGCGCTTGACCCATGTCTGCCCCTCTGGCCACAGATAGGGCACGACGCGCCGGATCACGTTCCACCCCTGGATTTGGGCATCGCTCAGATTGGCATCGGTTTTTTCTAGACCACGCATTGGGACTCCACGACTTGAGGCGTCATTCCTAAGCCTGTGATCCAAAGATGACCAGAGGCCTGCGCGCTATTGTGTGATCTCGGGGATGCGAAAGATTTGGCCGGGGTAAATCAGGTCGGGGTCGCGGATCAGATCGCGGTTTGCTTCAAAGACCTCGACATAGAAAATACCCGCACCAAGGTTCTCTTCGGCAATGGCCCAGAGCGTCGCACCGGGTTGCACGGTACGCACCGCCACCTCAAAGCCCTCGACGGCTGTTTCTTCGGCCAGCACCGCTGCCACGTCAGCGGCCTCCTCGCGTCGGAACGGGGTTTCGAGGCGCGAAACGACACCACCCTCTGCGTCGACCTCGTCGATCCGCAGCGTGTACACACCTGTTGCGATATCGGGCAGATCAATCCGCCAGTCGCCGCCTTCGGTGACAGGCGCGGCTGTGACCGGTTCATTGTCGATATAAACCTGCACGGCCCCATCGCCTGTGGCGCGGCCGGAAAGCCGGACTTCGCCCTCAGGATCATAGGTGATCGCATCAAGTGCCACGTTTGGCTGGGCCTCGGGCGACGTGAGCGTGGGGCTCACCTGAACGACACGCACACCATCCGCATCCGCTTGCAGCACCGTGGGCGCAACGGGTGCCGCAGGCGCGAGGTCAGCATCCGGCACGCTTGGTGCTTGTGGTGCCGCATTAGGCGCCGCGTCCGCCGTGGCCTCCTGCACCGGATCAGCCGGTGCTTGCGGGGCGGCATCGGTGACAGCCGGTGCGGGGTCTTCCGCCGCAGCGATTACGACGGGGGCCGCGATGGGCGCCACGATGTAGCTGGTGGTTGAGGCGACCGCCTCGCCATCCGGATCTGCCAGCAATGACAGCCTGCGTGGTTGCGCGGCGGGGCCAGCAACGGGCAGTGCAACAAAATTGCCCGCTGAATCGGCGATGACGCGATCAATCGCTTCACCTGCCAGAATAACATCAACGGTTTGCCCCGGCTGGGCGCGCCCAGCGATCACCATGCTGCCGTCAGGCTCTACGCGGAAGGTATCGAACTCCGGCACCTGTGGGGCTCGCTCTGGTTCAGGGGCTTCAGCCACGATCTCCGGGACAGGTTCAGGCGCGGCAAGAACAGGTGTCTCGGCAACCACATCTGCGGGCGGTTCATCCACATCTGGCTGCGGCATCATCAGGAAAATTAGAACACCAATGGCCACAGCAGCAAGACTGCCCAGCACCACAGGCTTAGCGCCTGATTTCACGTCTTCTTCCAAGTTTCGCCCCTTTTACAATGCCCGCTGTAGGCAAACCTATAGTCAAGGTTGAGACACCTTAACAACGCCGCTATGACCGGTCAAAGTGAAGCTAGCGCGAAGGAACCACAATGTCTGCACATCCAAAATCAGTTTGCGTCTACTGTGGCTCTCGGGACGGCGTCGCACCTGCCTATGCCGAAGCCGCCAAAGCCACAGGCGAGATGCTGGCCGCCAATGGCTGGCGTCTGGTGTACGGTGCAGGTGATGTGGGGCTGATGGGCCGTGTGGCCAATGCGGTTCAGGCGGCCGGTGGCAAGACCTTCGGCGTGATCCCGACCCATCTGATGGATTGGGAAGTGGGCAAGCGCGATCTGGATACCTTCGTGGTGACCGAGACCATGCACGAGCGCAAGAAAGTGATGTTTATGAACGCCGACGCCATTGTCGTGCTTCCCGGCGGCGCAGGATCACTGGATGAGTTCTTCGAGGCGCTGACATGGCGGCAGCTCAAACTTCACATCAAACCGCTGATATTGCTCAATACAGAGGGCTTTTGGGACCCTCTGCACGATTTGCTCGTCCATGTGGTCGACCAAGGTTTTGCGGGCGATGATATCCTGTCTTTCGTGCAAGTCGCCGAAGATATCGCCGATCTGGAAGCAAAACTGAAAGCCGTGCTATAGCGCCTGCATCAGGTCCGCATACCGCCCCAGCGAGATGTTGGAGCCGCAGGCAATAATCCCGATCCGGCGCCCTGCAAGCTCTGCCTTGAGCGGCCCGACGATGGCCGCAAGTGACGCCGCACAAGCCGGCTCTGCCGTGATGCGCAGGGTATTTTGGTAGATATCCATCGCCGCCAGCATATCGTGGTCTTCAATCTTGACGATCCGGTCAACATGCGCGCGCGCCACGCCATAGGTCAGCGGCAGCGCCAGCGGCGCGCCAAGACTGTCGGCTATGGTGGCAACTCTGTCGAGTTTCACCGGCTGACCTGCGGCAAAGCTTTGCGACATGCTATCCGCGCCGAAGGGTTCGACACCGATCACCGTGGCATTGGGGTTCATCTGTTTGATTGCGCAGGCCATCCCGCTGATCATGCCCCCGCCCCCGATAGGTACAACGAAGGTGTCAATCCGCGGGGCCTGCACGGCGTATTCGTGGCCGCAGGTCGCCGCGCCAAGGATCATGTGATCCGCCTCATAGGGGTGCATGAGGGTCCGGCCATCTTCGGCTGCTGCGTTCATCGCGGCAAAGGCCGCAGCCATATCATCGTGCAAAGTGACGGTCGCACCCAGCGCCTGACAGCCCGCAATGCGGGCAGGATCAGTGGCCTTTGGCATCGCGATCAGCGCATCGACACCTGCGGCTTGCGCGGCCCATGACACCGCCAGTGCGTGATTGCCACCGCTCGCCGCAACAACACCCGCCGCACGCTGCGCCGCATCCAGATTGCGCATCCCCAGCAAAGCACCACGCGCTTTGAATGATCCGGCTTGTTGAAAGAGCTCAAGCTTGACCGTAACCTCCGCGCCCTCTGGCAATAGCCCATGCCAACGGGCAGACGTGAGTGGCAGGATCGGTGTTTCAATCAGATCCGCTTGCACTTGGGCTTTCGCGGCAATGATTTCGTCTAACCTTGGTCCGATCATTGCTTCCTCCACGCAAAAGGCCCGTATGAGCGATGTCACACGGGCCTTCCAGATTGTCCAGATCAGGCAGGATTACATGCGCGAAGCAACGTTTTCCCAGTTGACCAGATTATCCAGGAAGTTGGTCAGATAGGCCGGACGCTTGTTGCGGTAGTCGATGTAGTAGGAGTGTTCCCATACATCACAGCCCAAAAGGGCGGTCTGGCCAAAGCACAGCGGGTTCACGCCGTTCTCGGTTTTGGTCACAGCCAAGGAGCCATCCGCGTTCTTCACAAGCCAGCACCAGCCCGAGCCGAACTGACCCGCACCTGCAGCGCTGAACTGCGACTTGAATTCGTCAACCGAACCAAAGCTCTCGACCAGTGCCTTTTCAAGCTCGCCTGGCATCGCGCTGTCATTCGGGCCCATCATTTCCCAGAACTGGTTGTGGTTCCAAAGCTGGCTGATGTTGTTGAAGATACCGTTTTGCGCGACAGCAGACTTGTCGTAGGTGCCGACAATGATCTCTTCGAGGGATTTGCCCTCCCACTCGGTGCCTTCAATCGCCTTGTTGCCGTTGGTGACATAGGCGTTGTGGTGCAAGTCGTGGTGGAATTCGAGCGTTTCGGCAGACATGCCTTTGCCGGCAAGTGCGTCATGTGCATAAGGAAGGTCGGGAAGTGAAAAAGCCATAGCTTGAGTCTTTCTGAATTATGGAAAGGATACTTCCTAAATGTCATACATCAGCCGAACGTCAAGGGGCAGTCCATGATCGCCACATCCTGCGCCGGCGGCGTGAACCAGCGTTTGGCCTTTTGAGCGCGCTCTACATCCAGCACAAGTGCTGATCCTGCAAATCCGAGTTTCGCGGCACAGCCTAAGCATTGAAAGATGTGCACTTACCCTACGCGACTGCATTAACTGCATATCTCGGTGTCAACCGCTTTGCGGAAATAACCCCACCTGCCCTGCCTTCGCAGAGGCCGCCAGCAGGTTGAACGCATATTCCGCGACGGAGCGGAAACAGATCACCTGAAATGTATCCTCATCGCGCATCCAGAAGGCCGCAGCCACCTGCCCCAGACGCGTGCGGCGAAAATCGCCTGGTTTGAAGGTGTCAGGATGCAGATCAACGGGCGCGAGTTTCGCGATCACCTCGCGGCAGAACGCACCTTCGACAATCAATACCGCCCGTGCGTCTGACACGTTCTCGGCCAGATAATGCGTGCCCGTCAGCGCCTTGTCGATTGCAGCAATGGCTTCGGCGACCTCATCATAGGGCACAAGGACCAATATCTCGTCCGGCGACATCCAGCAGAGGCATTTCTTGCCCTCGCTGTTTGCTTGACCCTGCGCCGGAAAACCTACGCCAGAGATCCCTGTGCAAACTGCGCGCAGTTTCTTGTCCGCCAGATCACCGCGCAGGATAATCATGCCCTGCAATCCCGCCTCGCGGATCGTCACTTCACCAGGGGCAACCTTGCCTTGTAATGCACTGACAGCATTAGACATTCTGCTTCTCCCCTTCTTTATCATAGACGACCGGATCAACGATCCTTGCCCGCACGGTGGTGCCATCGACTTTGTTGAACTCAATAACCTCGCCGATACGCTCGGGCCCGCGATGCACCAGCCCCATCGCGATGCCGCGCTCAAGATTGGCGGAATAATAGGTCGAGGTCACGCGGCCCTGGGTATTGCGTTGCCCGTTGGCATTCGTCCCCTCGGCAATCGCATAGGCCCCGTCCGGCAGAACCGAACCATCCTCGGTCTCAAGCCCGACCAGTTTCCAGCGGTTCGGATCGGCCATATGGCTGCGCTCATGCGCGCGTTTGCCAAGGTAGTCTTCTTTCTTCTTCGACAGCGCCCATTGCAGATTGAGATCCTGCGGAATCACCGTGCCATCGGTTTCATCCCCGATCATGATAAAGCCCTTCTCGGCCCGCAGGATGTGCAGGGTTTCGGTGCCGTAAGGCATGATTCCGAATTCCTCGCCTGCTTCCATCAGCGCCTCCCAGAAGGCCGCGCCCTGTCCGGCAGGGACCGCGATTTCATAGGACAACTCACCCGAGAAAGAGATGCGGAAGACACGCGCATCGAAATCGCCGATCTTGCCTGCCGCACAGGTCATGAACGGCAACGCCTCGGCGCTGACATCCATACCGCCCAGCTTGCGCAGCAGTTTACGTGCATTAGGCCCCACAACCGCGATCTGGGCGTATTGCTCGGTGACATTGGCCACATAGACTTTCCAGTCCCACCATTCGCATTGCAGCCAGTCTTCCATATGGGCGTGGATATGCTCAGCTCCGCCGGTAGTAGTGTGACACAGCCACGTATCCTCGGCCATGCGCACAACGACACCGTCATCCATCAGGAACCCGTTTTCCGAACACATGAGGCCATAACGGCATTTGCCGACAGGCAGTGTCGACATCATGTTGGTGTACATCATGTCGAGGAACTTGCCCGCGTCCGGCCCTTTGACGATCAGCTTGCCAAGGGTCGATGCATCAAGCAGGCCAAGGTTCTCACGCGTGTTCTTGACCTCGCGGTTCACCGCATCATGGACCGTCTCACCGGGGCGGACATAGGCAAAGGGCCTGCGCCATTGGCCGACCGGTTCGTTATCGGCCCCATGAGCGTTGGACCAATCCGAGATCGGCGTCATGCGCAGCGGCTGGAACAACTCGTCGCGTGCGGCACCGGCAATCGAGGCCATCGAGATCGGTGTATAGGGCGGGCGGAAGGTAGTCGTGCCCACATCGGGAATATCCGCATTCAGCGATTGCGAAAGGATCGCCAGACCGTTGATATTGCTCAACTTACCCTGATCTGTCGCCATCCCCAGCGTTGTATAACGTTTCGTGTGCTCGACGCTCTCAAAGCCCTCTTGGGCGGCCAGTTGCACATCACTGACCTTCACATCGTTCTGGAAATCCAGCCACGCCTTGGACCGCAGCGCATGACTTGCGCCCTGCGGCATCAACCAGACAGGGGAAATTGCACCTTCTGCCGCATCCTCGCCCGTGGGGGCCTGCGGGCCGCGTTTGGTGTGGCCTGTGGCTTTCGCCGCTGCACGACCTGCCGCCCAGCCATCGCTGACCACTTCGGCGGTAAACAGATGCCCGTTGGCGATACCTGCGGTTGCGACAAATGCCTGACCATCTGCGCCAGTTGGCGCGCGGTCAGGATCGGGGCGAAACATCACCTGTTCCGCATCCCAGTTCAGCTTGCCACCGCAGTGCGACCACAGGTGCACCACCGGTGACCACCCGCCCGACATCGCGACGCAATCGCAGTCGATCTCCTCAAGGACCCCGCCTTCACCGGCCTGTGCACAAAGTGCGACACCGGTCACACGCTTGCCGCCTTTGACCTTGGCAATCCCTTTGCCCATCTCGATGCGGATCCCAAGTGCGCGGGCACGGTCGATCAGATCGCCCTCGGCCTGTGCGCGTGCATCAACGATTACGGGCACATCGAGGCCCGCCTCTTTCAGCACAATCGCCGTGCGGTATGCATCGTCGTTATTGGTCACAACCACGGTCCGGTCGCCGATGGAGACGCCGAAATTCACTGCATAGTCGCGGACAGCCGAGGCCAGCATCACGCCGGGCAAGTCGTTGGCAGCAAAGGACAAAGGCCGCTCGATCGCTCCGGTCGCGGTCACAATCTGCTTGGCACGGATCCGCCACAGACGATGGCGCGGACCTTCCGTATCGGGCGCGTGATCGGTCAGACGCTCATAGGCCAGCGTATATCCGTGGTCATAGACCCCCGCCCCCATGCAGCGCAGGCGCAAATCAACGTTCGGCATCTCTTCCAGCGCAGCAACCGTTTGTGCCACCCATTCGGCGGCAGGCAGCCCGTCGATCACGGGCGTATCAACCACCGCACGCCCGCCCCAATCAGCGGTCTGCTCGACCAGCAACACCCGCGCACCGCGCGCACCTGCGGCATGTGCGGCCGCAAGGCCGGCAATCCCGCCACCCACGACCAGTACGTCCACATGGCAGTTGAAATGCTCGTAGGTATCCTGATCACGGTCTTTCGGGGCTTTGCCCAAACCCGCCGATTTGCGGATGATGGGCTCATAAACATGCTTCCAGAACGACTGCGGATACATGAACATCTTGTAATAGAAACCCGCAGGCAGGAACCGCGACAGGTGCGTGTTGATCGCACCCACATCGAATTCGAGGCTCGGCCAGTGGTTTTGCGACTGCGCCGTCAGCCCCTCGAAGAGTTCGGTCGTCGTCACCCGCGCATTGGGCTCGAACTGCGCGCCCTTGCCAAGGTTCACGAGGCCATTGGGCTCTTCCGCGCCCGACGCCACAACGCCGCGCGGACGGTGGTATTTGAACGACCGCCCTACAAGCATCTGGTCATTGGCGAGCAACGCCGAGGCCAGCGTGTCGCCTGCGAAGCCGCGCAAGTGCTTGCCATTAAACGTGAATGACACAGCCTTGTTTTTGTTGATCAAACGGCCCTGACCGGCCAGACGGGTGCTCATGTCAAATTCCCCCAAGACCAACCGGGACGTGCGGCCGAAATCTTGTCTTTTATCTCTTGTGGTGGCTCAGGCGTCTGGGCCGGATAGGTCCCGAAAACCTGCAATGTATTGGTGCAGCGCGCGGCCAGAAACCATTTGCCGCAGCCATAGGCATGGCGCCAGCGTTCGAAATGCACGCCCTTGGGGTTCTCGCGCATAAAGAGGTAATCCTCGAAGTCCACATCCGATGCGCCGGGACCTTCGCGTTTGAGATGGGCTTCGCCACCCGCGTGCAGATCGGTCTCATCGGCGAGGGCCCCGCAATAGGGGCAATGCAGGGTCAGCATGGTTGAACCTCAGTCTTTGGGAAACGCAATGCGTTCAGAACGAAATGGATATGAGCGAAAATCCCCCACGCATTTGCGCGAACAGGCACTAATTCCGCCGATATCGCATAGCCACGAGCCGCGGGGGTCGCAGTGCAATGGCCTGATGATAGGCTCACCTCATGGAACTTTTGCTGATTGTCATTGGGGGAATCCTCTCGACGGCCATAATTTTTATGGTCATCGACGGGCTGCGTGGTGGACTGTCCGAGGATGACGAGGACGGTTTTGAGTAATGACGCGCAGACGCGGACTGGCTTGACTGTGCAGGACATCAATGCGCCACCCCTGCTGCGACACTCTCATCAATGAACTTGCCCTCGCGAAAGCGGAACATGCTGAACTCGTCAGTCAGCGGTGATTGCCCTTTGGCCATCAGCTCGGCCATGGCCCAGCCGGACCCCGGGATCGCCTTGAACCCGCCGGTGCCCCAACCGCAGTTGACGAAGACGCCCTCGACAGGGGTTTTCGACAGGATGGGCGAGCGGTCACCCGTCACATCCACGATCCCGCCCCACTGGCGCAGCATCTTCAGCCGTGCAATCATCGGGAAGGTCTCAACCAAGGCGCGCACCGTTTCCTCGATATGGTGGAACGATCCGCGCTGGGTATAGTTGTTATAGCCGTCGGTGCCGCCACCAATGACCATTTCGCCTTTGTCGGACTGGCTCATGTAGCCGTGGACGGTGTTGGCCATCACAACCACATCCATGCAGGGCTTGATCGGCTCTGACACCAGCGCCTGCAACGCGACACTTTCAATCGGCAGACGGAAACCGGCCATCTGTGCCAGCACACCGGAATGCCCTGCCACAACCATCCCCAGCTTGTCGCAATCAATCGGGCCTTGGGTGGTATCGACGCCCACGACCTTGCCGTTTTGCTGGCGCACCGCTTTGACTTCGCATTGCTGGATCACATCCATGCCCATGTCAGAACAGGCACGGGCATAGCCCCAAGCCACCGCGTCATGCCGCGCAGTACCACCACGTGCCTGCCACAACCCGCCCAACACCGGATAACGCGGCCCGTCGATATTCATGATCGGGCAGAGTTCCTTGACGCGCGCGGCATCAATCCATTCGGTCGTCACCCCTTGCAGCGCATTGGCGTGAGCGGTGCGTTTATATCCGCGCACCTCATGCTGGGTTTGGGCCAGCATGATCACGCCGCGCGGGCTGAACATGACGTTATAGTTGAGGTCCTGGCTCATCGTCTCATAGAGAGAACGCGACTTTTCATAGATCGCCGCAGACGGGTCTTGGAGATAGTTCGAGCGGATAATCGTCGTATTCCGGCCTGTATTCCCGCCACCCAGCCAGCCTTTTTCAAGAATGGCCACATTGGTGATTCCAAAATTTTTGCCCAGATAATAGGCCGTGGCCAAGCCGTGGCCGCCCGCACCCACGATAATCACGTCGTATTTCTTTTTGGGCGCACGTTTGGCCCAGGCGCGGTCCCAACCGGTGTGTTGGCGCATGGCTTCTTTGGCAACTGCAAAGGCGGAATAGCGTTTCATCAGGGTCCAGAATCCTCTGTCTCGGGCGGCACTGCTGTTGCATACTATCTGGACCCTGCGCCTGTCCAAGAGGATACTATCAGCGGCGCATAGATTGCTATTTACGACATGCGCGGCGCCACGGGAAACGGCATAGGGTCACAGCCCCTTTTCATGCCCGCCTCGGGTGGTTATGTCAGCCGCAACGAAAAGGACGAGAAACACATGATTTTCTGGATTGTTTGCGCTGTTTTGACGCTGGCTGTGACCGCGTTGATGGTAACGCCTCTCGTGCGGCCCAAAGAGATCGGCGACGACAACCCCGATATCGCCATTTATCGCGCCCAGTTGGAAGAGATCGACCGCGATCTGGAACGCCAGTTGCTGGAACCCGAAGAGGCCGAGCGTGCCCGCACCGAAGTGGCCCGCCGTCTGCTGGCGGCAAGCAACGCTGCCGTGAAACCGACAGCGGCCACCAAACCCAACCGCTGGCTGCCTGCGGCGATTATCGTGCTGATGCTGGGCTTGGGCTTTGGCACCTACCGGATGATCGGCGCGCCGGGCTATCCCGATATGCCGCTACAGTCCCGCCTTGCCGCCAGCGAAGAGATGCGCGCAAACCGCCCCTCGCAGGCCGCATTAGAGGCTGCAGCACCTGCGCCGCCTGCCGCGGATGTCCCTGATGAATACCGCGCAGCAGTTGAACAACTGCGCATTATCGCACCAACCCGCCCCGATGATCTTGAGGCATGGTCGCGGCTGGCCATGGCCGAGGTGGAATTGCGCAATTATGCAGGGGCTGCCACCGCACAGGAACAAGTGGTCGCAATCAAGGGTGATGCGGCAGAAACCCTTGATCTGCAGCGCCTGTTGGATCTCAAGGTTGTCGCGGCCGGCGGCTTTGTCTCGCCCGAGGCAGAAGAGCTGATCGGCGATATCCTTGATAGTAACCCCGGCAATATCGCAGCGCGGTATTATCTGGGGTCGCTCTACAATCAGACAGACCGGCCTGATCTGGCCCTGCGTCTGTGGCGCGAGATTATCGAGAACGGCGATCCCGCCAATTTCCACATCGCCAGCGCCCGCGCACAGGTCGTCGATGCAGCCTTCCGCGCAGGTGTAGAATACGCCCTCCCCGAGGCGCGCGGCCCGTCATTTGCACAAATGGATGCCGCAGAGGATATGTCCGAAGAGGACCGCCAGGCCATGATTGGCGGCATGGTCGCGGGCCTTGCAGACCGGCTTGCAACCGATGGTGGCCCCGCCGAGGACTGGGCGCGCCTGATCCGCGCCTATGGCGTGCTGGGTGATCTTGATGCGGCACGCACTGTCTGGACCGAAGCACAGCAGGTCTTTGTCAGCAGCATGCGCGGGATGGAAATCTTGACCAATGCCGCGCGCGATGCGGGCGTCTTGGACGAATGATCTGCGACACGCCTGAGGACTTTGTCGCGGCGATCCCCAAGACGGGTGCGATTGCCGGTTTGGACCTGGGCACTGTCACGATTGGCTTTGCGGTTTCCGACGTCATGCGCTCGGTCGCAACCCCGCTTGAGACGATCAAGCGCAAGAAGTTCGGGCTCGATGCCGCCAAACTGCTGGAGTTGACCACGCACCGGCTTGTCACGGGCCTTGTGCTTGGCCTGCCGCGGAACATGGACGGGTCAGAAGGCCCACGGTGTCAGGCCACCCGCGCCTTTGCGCGCAATCTGGAAAAGCTCACCCCTCTGCCCATCACCTTCTGGGACGAGCGACTATCGACCGTCGCCGCCGAACGCGCGCTGTTAGAGGCGGATACGTCTCGCAAACGTCGCGCAGAGGTGATCGACCATGTTGCGGCGGGCTATATTCTGCAAGGTATGCTAGACCGCATGGCGCATCTAAGGAATCACCCGTGAGCAAAGCTGAAAACACCGATCACATCTGGTCCCGCGCCGAGATCGAAAGCCCATGCATCAAAATCTGCGTGATCGAACCCAAAAGCCGCCTGTGCACAGGCTGCCTGCGGTCCATCGACGAGATCGGCGCATGGTCACGGATGACACCTGAGGTCCGCGCCGAAATCATGGCCGACCTGCCCGCAAGGGCCGGCCAGATCACAAAACGCCGTGGCGGGCGGGCGGCGCGGCTGAAATAGGCGGCTACGCTGGATCGCAGGGCCAAACGGCACCGCTGGGCCAAACTCCCCCTTGCCTAGCCGAAAAATGACTGGTCGCTCAGCAAAAGAAAAATCCCCAAACCAACGAATGCGACCCCGCAAAGCCAGACGTTCGAAAACACCGGATAACGGACCCATGGCGCGCGCGGATTGACACAGAGCTGCACACGCGGGACCCGTGACACCCCATACATGGCACGAAACGAACCGACATACTGCTGATTGCCGAACTCGTAAGAAAAACTGGCACTTTGTTCGCCGTCCCATGTGCCGCGATAAGAACCTACGCGCGCGATGACTTTTGGCCACCGCAGATAGGCAATCGTCCGCGGCAGCAAGATGCCGATACCGGCCAGAATAAAGACAACCGCGACGATGTCGTCAGGTGTAGTGGGCCGGATCGACTCCGGTCCTGCCAGCGCAACCGCGACCGCCACCGCAAGCGCATAGAGCGTGTATTCCAACACTTTCAGCCCGTATCCTGCCAACATATCCCGACGCCCTCCTTGCGTTGAGACCCGTATAGTCAAGGAAGTTGTCTTTTTCTTGACAAATCTGGCCCAGAGGCGGAGCCTATCGACGTGGAAACACAAAACACCGGTCGCGGCGGATCATCAGCCAAAGCGGCATGCCCGGTTTAGGCAGGAACACCGACGGCACCACGGCTTTCAGGATCGAGCCATCGAAATCCATACGGAATTCCACAAGGCTGGAGGCCCCCATGAAACGCGCCCGTTCCACCACGCCACGCGCGGCGGTGCCATCTTCGGGTGTCGGGTTCGGGCCACGCCCGCCACGATCAAAGTCGATCTTCAGGTGCTGGGGGCGGATCACGATATCCACTTCGGTGCCATCCGGCACACCCGGTGCAAGGAACTGGCCAAAGGGCGTATCCGTCAGCGCGCCTTGAACTTTGCCTTCCAGAACGTTGATATCACTAAAGAAAGCCGCAGCAGCTTTGTCTTTTGGCGTGTTGTAGATATTATAGGGCGCACCCCGCTGCACGATCTTGCCGTTGCGCATCAGGGCAATCTCATCGGCCATGCGCATCGCCTCGCCCGGCTCGTGGGTGACCAGCAAAACGGCGGTGCCTTCGCTCTTGAGCACCTCAAGCGTTTCATCACGGATATCGTCACGTAAGCGATCATCAAGGCCCGAAAACGGCTCATCCATCAGCATGATCCGCGGGCGCGGCGCAAGGGCACGGGCCAGTGCGATGCGCTGTTGCTCACCGCCCGAAAGCTGATGGGGATAGTCGTGGATATAGGCAGACATACCAACCTTGGCCAACAATTCATGCACGCGGTCGGTCGCCTTGCGGCTTTTCAGCCCAAAGGCCACATTCTGTGCGACCGTCAAATGCGGGAACAGCGCAAAATCCTGAAACATCAGCCCGATATGGCGCTCCTCGGGTGGTAGCGAAACATCGCCATCACAAACCAGCTTGCCATCCACAAGGATCGTCCCGCTACTTTGCTTTTCCACCCCTGCGATGATGCGCAAAGTCGTGGATTTACCGCAACCTGACGGGCCCAGCAAACAGGTCACCTGCCCCGGCATCACCGTCAGGCTCACGTCATCGACGACACGACGGCCGCCGAAGTCTTTGACGATATGGCTGATCTCAAGGCGGGGGGCTGGCATAGGGGGCGGGATCCCTGACGAAAACTATTGGGTATAGCGC
>NZ_DASYOK010000138.1:0-3192 GCF_036007805.1 Yoonia sp. | reverse complement strand
ATTCGTCGGACGGTTGGAAGGGTTCCGTTTCCGGATGGACAAAGCAGGCAGCCCCGATGAGGCCAAGACATTGCGTCAGGCCTCGGTGCAGGCGCTTGTGCCGCAGTTCCATTTGCTGGCAGACCGTTTCTATAACGCCCCCGATCCCGAGATTGATTTCACCGAACAGGGCGGCCTGATGTGGGGCAGCCAGGCGGTTGGCAAACTGGTCAAAGGTGACGATCCGTTCAAGCCGGGCGTTGAGGCCTTTGTCGATGAAGAGGCGGGCGCCGATGTCGCCAACAAGGTGCAGCGCCGTTTGCAGCATTTCATTGACCGCAAGATTGCCGCCGGATTCGAGCCGATTATCGCGCTCAAGAATGATGAGGCGCTGACAGGGGCCGCGAAGGGCTTTGCCTATCGCATGGCCGAAGAATTCGGGATCATCCCGCGCGGTGAAGTCGCCGATGAGGTCAAGGCACTGGATCAGGACGCCCGTGGCGCGTTGCGCAAGCACGGTGTGCGTTTCGGCCAGTTCACGATTTTCATGCCGCTTCTGCTCAAGCCCGCGCCGACACGTTTGCGTCTTGTGCTGTGGTCGCTGTCCAAGGGTTTGGGCGAATTCCCTGAAAGCCCGCCCCCCGGTCTGGTTACGGTCCCTGCCGCTCAGGATGCGGTTGCAGGGTATTATGCGATGGCGGGCTACCGCGCTGCTGGCGAACGCGCAATCCGCATTGATATGCTGGAACGCCTCGCCGATATGCTGCGCGACAAGGATAGTCGTGGCGGGTTCGAAGCGAACCCCGATATGCTGTCGATCACCGGCATGACGCTCGAGCAATTCGCCGATCTGATGACCGGTCTGGGCTATAAGGCCGAGAAGGGTGAGCGCGAGAAAGTAAAGGCCGTGGCCGTGGATGCGCCTGCCGCTGATGCCGCACCTGCCGAGGCCCCCGCAGAGGCCACGCCAGATACCGGCCCCGAGATGGAGGTGTTCTATACCTTCACATGGGGTGGTCGCGCGGCCCGACCTGCGCGCCCCCAAGGCGATGCCCGCCCCCGTGGCAAAGGCAAGCCTAAGGGCAAAGCCAAACCGCAGGGTGGCGGCAACAAACCGCAAACCTTCCAAGCGAAACCCAAGCGCGAAAAGCAGATTGATCCTGACAATCCGTTCGCTGCCGCTTTGGCAGGTTTCAAAAAGGATTGACCGACCCACGCCCGACCATCCGGCTGGATAAATGGCTCTGGCATGCGCGGTTCTTCAAATCGCGCAGCCTTGCTGCAGGGGTTGTGTCCTCCGGCAAGGTCCGTGTCGACAGCCAGCCTGTCAGCAAACCCGCCCGTGCGATAGGCCCTGGGAATGTCCTGACGTTCGTGCAGGCACAGGAAACCAAAGTGGTGCGGGTGGTTGCCTGTGGTGAGCGCCGTGGTCCTGCGCCTGAAGCGCAAGCGCTTTACGAAGACCTTACCCCTGCACCGAAACCGCGCCCCACGGAAGCGCAGGGCGCGAACCCGCGCTATGAAAAGGGCGGTCGTCCGACAAAGAAAGACCGCCGCGATATGGGGCTGGATTAGCTGTAGAGCCGTGGCGCGCCCAAGCTGTCATGGATCGCGTCGGCTGTTTGTGGCGTAATGCCGAGTGCGCTTGCCAGATCATGAAGATATTGCGCTTCGGCTTGATTGTCGGGCGTAATCGCGTTCACTGACATGGTGTAGACCTGCGTCTCAAGGCCTTTGGGCGTGTCTGCTGCAAGCGCTGCCGCACTTACAGGGGCGGACAGGATGGTTTGCAGGGTCTCGACGGTGCCGGGGTTACTGTCTGCGAGAAGGGCGGACAGTTTGGCCTTTTCGTCCTGGTCCAGATCACCATCCGCGCGGGCCGCTTGTATCATGGCGCGCAGCATCAGTTTCGCGACTTCGTCCTCATCGGGCTCATCGGCTGGGTTGTCTTGGTTCAATAGTGCTTCAAGCTCCGTGCCCGAGGTTTCGCCACGTGCGCCGGCCAAACCGCCCAAAAGCGCGCCCAAGCCGCCAAGCCCACCGGCCGCTGCGGCACTGCTGCTGCTACCCCCAAGCTGGCCCAGCAAACCGCCAAGACCGCCACTCGCGGCTGCACCGCCTGTCAACTGACCCAGCATGCCGCCAAGCCCGCCGGAGGTTTGCGCTGCACCGCCGCCGCCCAACTGGCCCAGAATGTCACCCAGACCGCCCATGCCACTGGCTTGTTTTGGTGTGCTGCCCCCTGTGAGGCCGCCTAGTAGCCCACCAAGGCCACCATTTTTCTGTACTGATTCCATCCCCTTGGCGACGGCAAAGCCGACCGCCATTTTCGCAACTGTATTCATAAGTGACATTGTATTGGCTTCTCCGCAGGTAAAATTCTTTGTTGTGAAATCGCTGCCGACAGGATGGCCGGTAGATTTTGCGCTGTCCAGCATCCTGAGACACCGCAGCAATATCGCACATGTTGTCGCAATCTTGGACTTCGCCGCTTTCGTTGGGCTGTTGGACCTTGAACGCGCGGCCAGTCTATTCTAGCTAGGCTGCGTGAACTGATCGGAACTCCGCCTTATGACCTACATCGTCAACGACAACTGCATCGCCTGCAAATACACGGACTGCGTCGAAGTCTGCCCGGTAGATTGTTTCTACGAAGGTGAAAACATGCTGGTGATCCATCCTGACGAATGTATCGACTGCGGTGTTTGCGAGCCTGAATGCCCTGCCGATGCCATCCGTCCGGACACAGAGCCTGACATGGAAAAATGGGTTGAATTCAACCGCAAGTATTCCGAGATGTGGCCCGTGATCATTACGAAGAAGGACCCGCTGCCAACTGCCGAAGAGATGGACGGCAAAGAAGGCAAGATGGAGCTCTTTTCGGAAGCAGCCGGTGAGGGCGGCTGATTCGCGCTGATTTGGCGCAAAGTGCCAATGTTTACAGGTCGTTCTGGCTTTGATTCGCGATACTTCCGCTGGCTCTGTTTTTATGATATACTAGCCGGAATGCTGCGAACGACGTGATCCAGATAAACAGACGACAGCTCCCGGCGGAGGCGAATTGCCCCCGGCGGTTTTTTTGTCGTCAAACGCGGGCCGTCATGAAAGGACGATCATGAGCAAGAAAAAATACGACTTTAGCCCCAACGAGTTTGTCGTTTACCCCGCCCACGGGGTCGGCAAAATTGTGTCGATCGAGACGCAAGAAATTGC
>NZ_DASYOK010000137.1:0-3489 GCF_036007805.1 Yoonia sp. | reverse complement strand
GGTCGTGGAAACCATCGCAGGGCGCGCAAATCTGGTGCATGATCATCCGCTCAACATCGGGCCGATCGGGGTGACCGGATCGGACAGCGCCAATACCATCGCCGCAGAGGCGGATGTGATCCTTGCCGTTGGCACCCGCCTGCAGGATTTCACGACCGGATCATGGACCGCCTTCGCGCATGATGCGCAATTGATCTGCCTAAATGCCGCGCGTCACGACGCGGCCAAGCATCTGTCGGCCACGGTTGTCGGTGATGCGAAACTTGGCTTGGTGGCGCTGCAAGAGGCGCTGTCATCCTACCGCACCCCTGAAAGCTGGACGGAGCGCGCACAGGCCGAGCGGGCCACATGGAATGGCTATGTGGCCGAGAATACACGGCTGGGCAACGGCCCTGCGTCCTACGCGCAGGCCATTGGTGAAGTGAACCGCCTGTGTCATCCGCGTGACCGCATTGTTGCGGCGGCCGGTGGTTTGCCGGCCGAGGTCACCGCCAACTGGAAAACGCTGGATATCGGCACGGTTGATGTGGAATTCGGGTTTTCCTGCATGGGCTACGAGATCGCGGGCGGTTGGGGCGCGCGGATTGCGCAATCCCAGGAAGAGCCGGAACGTGATACCATCGTCTTTACCGGTGACGGATCTTATCTTTTGATGAACTCCGACATCTATTCCTCTGTTCTGACAGAGAAAAAACTGATCATTATGGTGCTGGACAACGGTGGCTTTGCGGTCATCAATAAGCTGCAGAGCAACACAGGCAATGAAAGCTTCAATAACCTGATCGCGGATACGCCGACAGCGACCGCGCAGGTGGGTGTGGATTTCGAAGCCCATGCCAAGGCCATGGGGGCTGATGCCGAAACCGTCAGTTCGCCCGCAGAACTGGAGGCGGCCTTCGGGCGCGCGCAGGCGGCCGAAAACACCTATGTGATCGTGATGAAGGTTGACCCCTACGAGGGCTGGACGACGCAAGGCCACACATGGTGGGAAGTCGGTACACCGCATGTGACGACCTCGGACAAGGTACGCAAAGCCCATCTCGATCAGGAAGCCACCCGTCACAAGCAACGGAACGGTGTGTGATGGCGGGGCTTATTGAGGGCATAGGCGCCAACAATTTTGTGGTCGTCGGGCGTGCGGGCATTGATCTTTACACGGACGCGGGCGTGGCGACGGAAGATGCGGAAACCGTCACTGTGGGGCTGGGTGGGTCATCCGCCAATATCGCCGCCGGCATTTGCAAACTGGGCGGGCAGGCGGCACTTGTCACCCGTGTGTCCGATGACAGCATCGGCAGTTACTGTATCGGACAGTTGAAACGCTATGGCGTTGGCACCGAATATGTGACGCCGGTAGGGGGCGAATATCGCAATTCTCTGGCCTTCTACGAAAGCCGCGTCGCGGGTCATCGCAATGTCATCTACCGCAACGGTGCCGCCGATTTCCAGATGGATGCAGATGATGTGGCAGCCGTGGATTATACCAAATTCGGCGCGCTGATCACGGCCGGCACAGTGTTTGCCGCCGAACCATCGCGCAGCGCGACCTTTGATGCCTTCGCGCGCGCCAAAGCCGCGGGCCTGCCGATCATCTTTGATGTGGACTACCGCCCGTATTCATGGCCGTCACCGCAGGTCGCCGAAGAGGTCCTCAGCCGTGCCGCGGCTCAATCGGATATGATTGTCGGCAATGACGAGGAATTCGGCTTTATGGCGGGCGGGATCGACAAGGGCCTTGCCAAAGCGCGCGCACTGGCCGCCAGCACAGCCACGATTGTTGTGTACAAGATGGGCGAAAAGGGGGCGATTACCTTTGCCGCAGGCGAAGAGATCCGCACTGGCATCTGGCCTGTTGAGGCGCTCAAACCCACAGGGGCAGGGGATAGCTTTATGGCCGGACTGGTGACGGGGCTGGCCGAGGGGCAGGACCTGCGCCGCGCGCTCCTGCGCGGATCGGCCTGTGCCTCTGTGACCGTGTCCCGCCCGGGCTGTGCGCCTGCGATGCCGGACACAGCGACATTAACCAAATTCATGGCCGATCACCCCGGTCCGACCGACGCATAAAGGACAAGCCGATGCATATCCCGCCCTTTGATAACCAAAACAAACCGATCGTTGATGTGGATGACCCGACCGTTCCGCTGAACTATTTCAACATCGTCAAGCTGACCAAGGGGCAGGCGTTCGAATATGCCGTACCCGGGTATGAGACCTGCATCGTGCCCGCGACCGGAACTGTGGATATTGATATCGAAGGGTTCAGGGCGGACGGCATCGGCAATCGGGGCGAGGATGTCTGGGATGGCGAGCCTGAGGGCGTTTATGTGCCCACCGCCGCCAAGGCACAGATGGTCTGCACCTCGGACGCGGCCGAGGTGTTTGTGTGCGGTGCACGCTATGACAAGGTACTGGATGCTTTTGCCGTGAGTGCGGACGACCTTGATCTGGTGCAATACGGGTCGGACGATACGAAAACGCACCGTAAAATCAAACACATCCTTGGCACGAAGTACCATGACAAGGTCGGGCGTCTGCTGGTGTCGGAGCTTTTCACCGTGGGCGAGGGCGGCTGGTCAGGCTTTCCTTCCCACAAGCACGACACCGACCGCCTGCCGCTTGAGACGCGGCACGACGAGACCTACAACTTCCGCTTCAAGCCCAACCACGGCTCTGGCGTACAGATGCTCCAGCGCGAGGACGGCAAGGCGGGCGATGCCTATCATATCGTGGATGGATCGACGATCTGTCTCGACAGCGGCTATCACCCATGTGCAGTTCTGCCAGGATATCAGATGTATTACTTCACCATTCTGGGCGGGCTGTCACAGCGCAGCCTGATCCAGTATTTCCAACCGTCCCATGCCTATCAGATCGAGACGATCCCGGGGATCAAAGACATGATTGCCAAGTTCAAGTGACCCTTGCGACGCTCAAAGAGGTGCTCCAGCCTGCGTTACGTGACGGCTATGCCGTCGGCGGTCTGGTGTGTCTGGGTTGGGAGGATATGTGCGCCTTTGTGGCCGCAGCAGAGGCCGAGAATTGTGCGGTGATCCTGCAGGCAGGGCCGGGGTGTCGGGCGCATACGCCTTTGCCTGTTCTTGGCAAGATGTTCCGTCATTTGGCCGAAAATGCCAGCGTGCCGGTCGTAGCGCATCTCGATCATGGTTACACCTATGATGATTGTTCCGCCGCATTGGATGCTGGGTTTACCTCGCTGATGTTTGACGGATCGCGAAAACCGTTGAAAGACAACATCAAGGAAACCCGCCAAATTGTTGAAATTGCGCATAACTCTGGAATTTCTTGCGAGGGCGAGATCGGCTTTGTCGGCTATGCGGGCGGAGAGAGTTCAGCGGGAACAGACCCCAGCGAGGCAGCGATTTTTGCAGCAGAGACCGGCATCGACGCGATGGCGATTTCGGTCGGGAATGTGCATCTCCAGCAGGAAACTGACGCTGGCCTCGATGAAGCACGGATAGCAGCCATTCA
>NZ_DASYOK010000136.1:0-40657 GCF_036007805.1 Yoonia sp. | reverse complement strand
CAGCCAGCGTACGAAGACAGGTACGATCCGGCCGTTCACAGAGAAAATTTCCTGATCACAAGAAACATTTCTTTATGACAAATAGCGGTTCGAGACAGGCACGAACCGCGACCCAAACCCAGCGCGGGTCAAAACGCACTTTTCGGGCCGTGTGTCATCCCATTCGTTACCCCCGGGTCGCTCGATGGCCTGACAATATTCGCTAAGTTATTGATTTTAATGGTGCCCCCACACGGACTCGAACCGCGGACCTACTGATTACAAATCAGTTGCTCTACCAGCTGAGCTATAGGGGCACTGGTGCACCGTATCAGGTGCGTCGGATCGACCGAATGCGCGGCGTATAGCAGGGACAAACGGCGGTGTGCAATGGTGATTTCGCATCGCATGCAGAAAAAATTCGCACCATACGTAGCCCGCGCCATCTATGCCGTGATACCTGCTTTCACGCAGGTCAAATCGCCCTATGATAGCGCCACTCGGAACCCGCAAAAGGACCCTTCATGCAAATCGCATTTCATATCGGCGCGAATTGCACAGATGAAGACATGCTGCTGAAATCGGTTCTCAGGAATGCCGACGCCCTGCTCCAGCAAGGTATCGCCGTTCCGGGCCCGGGGCGGTATCGCAAATTGCTGCGCGAGGCGATCGACGGTCTGGATGGCGCGCGCCCCACGCCTGACGCCCGCGATGTGCTGCTGGATGCGATTGTCGAGGACGACAAGATCACCCGCCTTGTGCTGAGCAACGACAATTTCCTCACTGTTCCGCGGCGAATTTTCGATCATGGCGTCTTTTATCATCAGGCCGAAAAGAAGGTCCGCGGTTTACACAGTCTCTTCCCCAATGATGACATCACGCTCTTCATGGGGATGCGGCACCCCGCCAGCTTTCTGCAGGAAACCGCGACGCGCGCCGGTGTCACTGGTCTGGGAGAGTATCTTGGTCTGCTCCCGCCTCTTGAATTGCGCTGGTCGGACGTGATCCGCCGCATCAAACGCGCCGCACCGCAGACCCCGCTTTACGTCTGGTGTAACGAAGACACCCCGCTGATCTGGGAAGAGCTGATCCGGCTCTTCTCCGGCATTCCGGCGGATATGCCGGTTGCGGGCCAGATTGATGTGTTATCGGGCATTGTCAGCGCCGAAGGACTGGCGTTGCTTACATCAGGGATCGCGGCGCTGGACTATGACGATGTCGACGCGCGGCAGGACCTGATTGCCGATATTCTGGAAACACACGCCCTGCCCGAGCAGGTGGAAGAGAGCATCGACCTGCCCGAACTGAACGAGGATGTAGTTCGGGCGATGACCGAATCCTATGAGGCCGATCTTGATCTGATTGGCCAGATGGAAGGGGTGGAGCTGATCCTCCCCTTCGACTGATCCTTACATGCCAAGTGCGGCTTTATACATATCCAGCACGGCTTCTTCTTCGGCCAGATCATTGGCATCGCGCTTGCGGATAGCCACGATCTTGCGCAGGACTTTGGTGTCGTAACCGCGCCCTTTGGCTTCGGCCATCACCTCTTTTTGCGCGTCTGCGATATCTTTCTTTTCCGCCTCAAGACGCTCGTAGCGCTCAACAAACTGCCGGATTTCCTGGCCTGCGACGGTGCTTGCGGTATCGGTCACTGAATCGTTCATCAAAGCTCTCCTGAAAAGTTGCCTTTCACTAGCCCCTGCCCTTGATCCCCGCAACCCTTGCGCCGACACCTGTGGCACGCTAGGTCCGGCAAAAAGAGGTATTGATCATGGAAATCGTCGTTTGGATTGGTGCGGGTCTCTCGGTCGTCGGGCTATGCGGGATCGTCTACAGCATTGTGGCCGTCACAAAGGCCAAACGCGCGAACCTGCCCGATGAGGAGTTGCGCGCCCGCATCGCGAAGGTCCTGCCGGTCAACCTCGGGGCGCTGCTGATTTCGGTCATTGGCCTGATGGCCGTGGTGATCGGGGTGATGCTGGGCTAAAGGTCTGCCCCTTCGTGCATGACAATCGTGGCCATTGCCGCCAGCGCAGGCACCGCCGCACCATATTTGCGCGCCATCGCAGGGTTTGAGGCATTGCCGGCTGCGGCACGCGCCGCGACACCGGCCAGAATTGCCGCCAGCCGAAAGAAGGCAAACACCAGATAGAAAGGCCAGTTGTCGATCCGGTCCAGTCCCCGCCGCGCCGCGTAGGCGGCCACATATTGCGCCTCATCCGGAAGGCCGTAAGCCGCGCGGTCGATCCCGCCCAACCCGCGCATGTCGCCCGCGTTAGGCAGCCGCCACTGCATGCATTGATAGGCCAGATCGGCCATCGGATGGCCCAGCGTTGACAGCTCCCAATCCAGCAGACCCGCGATTTGCGGGGCATCAGGCGCAAACATGATATTATCGAGCCGGTAATCCCCGTGCACCAGCGCGACCTGTCCGTCATCGGGGGGCAGATGCGCGCCAAGCCACGCCATGATGTCTGTCATTGCCTCCGAGGGCGTGTCGGTCGAAGCCAGATATTGCTTGCTCCAGCGGTCCAACTGGCGGGCAAAATAATTGCCCGGTTTGCCAAAATCAGCCAAACCAACTGCCGCGGGATCAATATCGTGCAACGCCGCCAAAGCCGCATTCATCGCATCATAGATTGCCCTGCGCTCATCGGGGTCACTATCAGGCAAGGCCGGATCCCAAAAGATACGCCCCGGCAGATAGCGCATGACGAAAAACGCGCGTCTGCTGGGGGAAACCGCCGCCTCTGCCAGATGCAGCACGGCGGGCACCGGCACATCCGTCTCGGCCAAGGCCTGCATCACACGAAATTCGCGTTCAACAGCGTGAGCGGAGGGAAGCAACCGCCCGGGCGGTTTGCTGCGCAAGACATAGGTGCCGCTGTCGGCGGTGAGCTGATAGGTCGGGTTCGATTGGCCTGTGCCGAATTTCGTCACCGCCGTCAGCCCCGCAAATTCGGGGATCGCATTGCTCAGATATGCATCCAGATCAGGCAGGCTGGTCCCAAGGTTCTTTGCGGCTTCTTTCATGACCGCATTAGGGCTGGCCGCTGGCCGAACTGCAAGCCTTTGATTGACACCCCGCCCCCACGGTGCACGATAGCGCAACACAAATACGGGGCGCGAAAATGGACCTTGGACATACCGAGCGGCTTTTGCCGGTACTTGCGGCGGTGAAAACTATGATCACCGATGAGATCGCCCCTTTGGACGCAGAATTCCTGTCCGAGGTCAGTATCGGCGACCGTTGGACATTTACCCCACGCCAGACCGAAATCCTCGAAGGGCTCAAGACCAAGGCGAAAGAACGTGGGCTTTGGAATTTCTGGGACACCTTCCGCGATGGTCCGCAGTTGAGCACGGTGGAATATGCCTATCTGGCCGAGGAAATGGGCAAGAGCCATCTCGCCGCCGAGGTTTTCAACTGCAATGCGCCTGACACCGGCAATATGGAGGTGTTTGCCCGCTACGGCACCGACGCCATGAAAGACAGATGGCTCAAACCGCTGATGGCGGGCACGATCCGCTCGGCCTATCTGATGACAGAGCCGGATATCGCGAGTTCGGATGCAACGAATATCGCCATGCGCTGCGAACGCGACGGGGACAGCTATGTCCTGAACGGCCAGAAATGGTGGGCCACGGGGGCAGGTGATCCGCGCTGTGCCGTGCATATCGTGATGGTGCGCACTGCCCATGACGGGCCCAAACATCAACAACATTCCATGATCGTCGTCCCTGCCGACACCCCCGGCATCACGAAACTGCGCGCGATGGAGGTTTACGGCCATGACGATGCCCCCCACGGCCATATGCATTTCCGCTATGACGATGTGCGTGTGCCTGCTGCGAACATGCTGCTGGGTGAAGGGCGCGGTTTCGAGATTGCGCAAGGGCGGCTTGGGCCGGGGCGAATCCACCACTGTATGCGCGCGATCGGTCAGGCCGAGAAGGCGCTGCAACTGATGTGTCAACGGTCCTTGGCACGCGAAGCATTTGGCAAACCGCTCGCGCAGCTTGGCGAGAACTTTGATATCATCGCAAAGGCGCGCATGGATATCGAACAGGCGCGGCTCTTGTGCCTGAAAGCGGCCTGGATGATGGATCAAGGCGACAAACGCGCCGCCGCCCCCTGGATCAGCCAGATCAAGGTGGTGGCCCCGCAAATCGCGCTCGATATCACGGATAAGGCGGTGCAGATGTATGGGGCAGCAGGCGTGTCACAAGACACGCCACTGGCACGGCAATGGACCCACTTGCGCACACTGCGACTTGCCGATGGGCCCGATGCTGTGCATCGCAGGCAGGTGGCACGGGCCGAGCTTGCAGGTTATTCAGCTGGGCAGAACAGCTCGTAAATCCGTTCAAGCAAAGGGCGGATACGCGGGTCGGCAAGGCTATAGCGCATGCTGCGACCGTTTCGCTCGCAGGAAACAAGCCCTTCGCTGCGCAGGCGCAATAGCTGACCGGACACATAAGATTGGCTCGCACCAAGCGCTGCTTCCAGCTCGCTCACGCTCATATCGCCAGGCACCAAAGCACATAAAATGCGCAAGCGGCCAGCGTTTGACAGCGATTTGAGAAGGTCAGCTGCCTGCGCTGCTGCCTCATCCATTGGGTCTGCAAGTTCTTGAACCGGATTCTTCATAACGAACAAGGTACCTCATAAAAAGATACATTTCAACATTGAAATGTGTTTCGAATTCCCTATTTTAGATATCAAAGGAGATTCGATATGACCCCAGATGTAAAAGCATTCTTCGACGACGCAACCAACACTGTATCTTATGTTGTCCGCGAGCCGGAAGGTCGCACCTGTGCGATCATTGATAGTGTGTTGGATTATGATCCCGCCTCAGGGCGCACGAATATGAAATCCGCTGATGCAATCATCGCTTGGGTCAAGGCCGAGGATTTGCAGGTTGCATGGATCCTCGAAAGCCATGTCCACGCCGACCACCTTTCAGCGGCGCCCTATCTGCAAGAGCATCTGGGCGGCAAGATCGGGATTGGTGCGAATATCACCATTGTGCAGGACACCTTCGGCAAGGTCTTTAATGAAGGCACAGAATTCCAGCGGGATGGATCGCAGTTCGATGCGTTGTTCGAAGATGGTGACAGTTTCCACATCGGACAAATGCGCGCTGACGTGCTGCATACGCCCGGCCACACACCTGCTTGCCTCACTTATGTGATCGGCGACGCCGCTTTTGTGGGCGACACACTCTTCATGCCTGATTTCGGGACAGCCCGTTGCGACTTCCCCGGTGGCTCGGCCGAGGATCTTTATGCCTCGATCCAGAAAATTTTGTCCCTGCCCGACGAGACCCGCATTTTCGTGGGCCACGACTATAAGGCGCCGGGGCGTGATGAATTTGCTTGGGAAACCACCGTCGGCGAGCAAAAGGCGTTGAACGTCCATATCGGTGCAGGGCGTCCGATGGAAGACTTCGTATCCATGCGCCAGGAACGGGATGCAAAACTTGGCATGCCACGGCTGATCTTGCCGTCATTGCAGACAAATATGCGCGCGGGGAACCTTCCCGAGCCGGAAGACAACGGGCAACGCTACTTCAAAGTGCCCATTAACACACTGTAAAACCTACGGAACAGAATAGGACTAAACATGCCAATAGATTGGATCATGGGGCTCGTCGGTGGCGTACTCATCGGAACGGCTGCTGCGATTTTCCTGCTCGTGAACGGGCGGATCATGGGCGCATCGGGTATCATCGGCGGCCTCGTCGATGGCAGCGGGCGCAGCGACTGGCAAGAGCGCGCGGCGATGATTGCGGGTCTGTTTATCGTGCCCGGCATCGCGGCACTGGCGATGGGCGGATCAGAAACAAACCTGACCAGCAACTGGGCCATCATCATCGCGGCTGGCCTTTTGGTGGGCATTGGCACGCGGATTGCCAATGGCTGCACCTCGGGCCATGGCGTCTGCGGGATTTCGCGCCTGTCACTGCGCGGCATCGTCGCCACCGCCTTCTACATCGGTGCAGGCGGTCTGACCGTCGTGCTCTTCAAACATGTGCTGGGAGTAATCTGATGCGCACCTTCGTTTCTTTCCTTGTCGGGTCACTCTTCGGCCTTGGCCTGTTGATATCGGGCATGACGAACACATCCAAAGTGCAAGGCTGGCTTGATATTTTTGGCGACTGGGATCCGACGCTGGCCTTCGTGATGGGCGGTGCGATCATTCCGATGGCCATCGCATGGCGGTTCACAATCGGGCGCAAACCGGTCCTGGCCGAAGCCTTCCCTCCCGCGCCCGAACAGTCACTGGGCCGCAATCTTGTGCTTGGGTCTACTTTGTTCGGCATGGGCTGGGGGCTGGCAGGACTATGCCCCGGGCCGGCCATCGCATCTCTGAGTTTCGCAGGCCCTGGCGGCTGGCTCTTTGTAGCCGCAATGATCGCTGGCATGTTGGTTGCACCTTCCTTGCGCGCGCGTATGGACCAAAAGGCCGTAGCGGTTTAAGGAACACCTATGGATATTCGCCACATAAGCCCGAGCTATGCCGTCACCCCGCAAATCGCAGTGGAGGATATCCCTGCGATTGCCGAGGCCGGTTTCAAAACAATCATCTGCAACCGACCCGATGCAGAGGTCCCACCGTCCCATCAGGCCATTGCTATTGAGGCCGCGGCCAAGGCCGCAGGTCTGGACTTTGTGATCAACGAAGTGACGCATCAGACGCTGAACATGGATATGGTCACAAAGCAGAAGGCAGCGATGGACGCATCAAGCGGTCCCACCCTTGCCTACTGCGCGTCCGGCACGCGGTCTTCGATTGTTTGGGCGCTGGGACAGGCCAGCGCGATGTCGGCCGATGATATTCTTTCTGCAACATCGGCTGCAGGCTATGATCTTGGCGGGATGCGCCCACAATTGAATGCGCTTGCAGCCAGTTAGTGCGGGTCAGTGTTCACAGATATGTCCGGTAAATCGGGCATATCATCGCCCGTGATATCCTGCGCGTTTGGCTGATCAATCGTTTCTGGTTGCGCTCCCGGCAAATCCACCGGGGGCGCTATTGATTCATCATCCATCACATCGCCCATACCAAGCTGCGTTGTGATTGCTTGATTTTGTAATTCTGCAAGCTGTGGCGCAGGGGCGGATTCAAGCCGTACGGCGCGATAGCCGCCCATCTGACCCAGTTTCGCCTGTGCCACTTCATGGCCGTCAGGGGACAAAAGCCGCACCGAATGCACTGTACATCCGGGTAACGGCAGGACGGTCCCCACTTGCAACGACTGTGCTGTCGCCAATGAAAGCGGCGCGCGATACAAAAGCGCCTCAAGACAGGCGGGGGCATCACGGACGTTTTCCCGAAAAATCTGCTGCCAGTCAACCGGCGGGGGCGGTGCCGTTTCTGGCGCTGCGGCGACTTCGACCAGCGGCAGCGCGATCACCAATTGCGCGTGACGATCCGCAACCCCGAGATCAACGCCCATCCGGACAATCCGATAGGTGCAGTCTGTCAAAACAAGCCCCGCAGCACGCGCACTTTCCACTTTTGTGCCAATGACAACACCGTCCATCCAGCCTTCAAGCGGGGTTCCGAGAACGGCATGTGGAAAAGCGCCGAGAAAACCGCACAGCACCGGATCGCAGAGCACCTTATCCGTATGCGTCGGCACCCGCGTTTCAGCGGGCCGCGCCAGCACCGCACCCATGGTTTCCATTTCCAGCACAGCCGCGCGCATTTCCATATCCAGCGCGATCAGACCTGACAGCACGCCGTCGCGTTCCAGCCCCACCAGCATCAGGTCCGTCCCCAAGGTCGCCAGCATATCATCCAGCGCTGTCACCTCTTCCCCAACGCTTTCGACCGTGAGCACGAGGCCAACACTATCATTGGCAGCCTTGGTCAGCGCCAAACGCACAGCACGCGAAGAACTCAGCGGATTTTCAGTCTCCCCCTGCCCTTGCGGACGGGTCATCCGCCGCAGCAATGTCACATGTGTGCCTGTCGTCATTTGCCTGCCACAGATATTGAGCCTTTGTGATAGGCAAAATTGGTTACGTTTCTTCTAACGCCACCATTGTTTTCACCTTCGGCAACCAGACCCGAAACGCGGCACCGCAGTTTTGCGGCAGATAATGTACCTCACCGCCCAAACGCTGCATGATTTCGCGACAAATCGCGAGCCCAAGCCCCGCACCGCCCGCCTTGGACCCATCCGCAACGCGCGAGAATTTCTCAAAGATCAGTTCCTGCTTGTCAGGCGCAATCCCACTCCCGTTGTCTATGAAATCAACAAGATAAGCTGCGTCATCCTGGGTGACCTTGATCGTCAGATGCGGGGCCTTGGCATCACAGTATTTCTGCGCATTCGCGATCAAATTGATAAAGACCTGCCCCAGCCGGTCCATGTCCGTCGTCAAGGTCACATCCTCTGACGCCCGGTCGCGACTGATTTTCAGCGATCCTTCATGCAGCCCCGCAGCCCGCACCGCACGATCCAGCAGGTCTGACAGCCGCCCAGTCTGGTCACGCAATTCGACCTGGCCATTTTCCAGCACCGACAGATCCAGCAAATCATCCAGCAGCCGTGTCAGGCGCACGGCCTCGTCATAGATAATGCCTGCATATTTCTCGTGCTCGGCATCACTTGTGACCCCATCGCGCAGGATGTCCGAGAATGACCGGATCGAGGTCATTGGCGTACGCAGTTCATGGCTGATCTGGCTCAGGAACGAGTCCTTCTGGATGGACAGCGCCGTCAGCTTGTCGTTCGCTGCGCGCAACGCGCGCGCGGTCCGTTCCTGCTCTTTGGATTTCGCCTCAAGGCGGTTGGAATATTCCAGGATTTGCGCAGCCTCATCCGCCACCGCGATCAGGTCTTCCACCGACACGCTGCTGCCGCCAATCAATTGGCCGATCATCGCGTGGGCGGTGGCCGCCCCCACGGATCCTGCCAGATCACGCTCCAGCCTTTCGATGAAATCCGAGGTCACCTCGGGCAGATAACCGACCTTGCCTTGGCGCAGCGCCTCTGCCTCGAAGATGGCCTGCGCTTCGGGGCCGCCAAGAATACGCTGGGACATGATCAACAGATCCTCGGCGCCTGTGGCAGCACCTGTCCACGCCGGTGCGGCGGTAGAATGATCAAACACATTGACGAATTGCGCACCCTGCAACCGCTCGAGCGGGGCGGGAAAAGTGACCAGTGAAAACAGGATAAATGCGCTGGTATTTAACAGCATGGACCATATGATCCCGTGAACCAATGGATCCAGACCGTTCGTGCCAAAAAGCGCTTGTGGTCGCAGCCATGACAATCCGTATGGTCCCTGATCCATCACAGTCTGGCTGATAACGGCATCAACACCGAAGCTGGGCAGGAACAGGGTCCACATCCAGATCACCAAACCGGTGATCAGCCCCGCTGCAGCCCCGACGCCCGTGGCACCGCGCCAGAAGATGCCGCCGATCATCGCGGGCAGGATCTGCACCGACCCAGTAAAGGAGATCAAACCAATAGCGGCCAGCGCCGTACCGCCCCCGGAAATCCGGTAATAGACAAACCCAAGCAGCAGAATACCTGCAACCGAAAGCCGCCGTGACAGCAAGATCACATGGCGCACATCCCCCGAAATCACCGCCTGCTGGCTGCCCTGCAAATAGAGCCAGAAGGGGACGACCATATGGTTCGAAACCATTGTCGCCAATGCGATCGTCGCCACAATCACCATGGATGTGGCAGAAGAGAACCCGCCCAAGAACGACAGCACCGCCAAACCGCCACGCCCTTCACTCAGCGGCACCGTCAGAACAAAAAGGTCGGGGTTGCTTCCGGCAGGCATCAGTTCAAGCCCGATGACGGCGATGGGCACCACAAAGAGGCTCATCATGAAAAGATAAAGCGGAAAGGCCCAGCTTGCGATATGCAGGTGGCGTTCATCCGCATTCTCGATCACCAGAACCTGAAACATGCGCGGCAGGCAAAGAAACGCAGCCCCCGAGAGGAAAATGAGGCTGATCCAGCGCCCGCTTTCCTGATTCCAAAGCACAATGTCGGACTGATCAATCCGCGTCAGCATCTCGCTTGGTCCACCCGCAATGCCCCAAACGACAAAAATGCCAACAGCCACCAGCGCGCAGAGCTTGACCACTGCCTCAACCGCGATGGCGATCACAACGCCGTGGTGGCGTTCGTTGGCATCAAGATTGCGGGTGCCGAAGATCACGGTAAAGACCGCAAGACCGACCGCGACCCAGAGGGCAGTGAAGTTGAAATCGTTTTGCGCCCAGTCAACGCCCTCGGTCTGCGCGAAGACTGCGAAAGACAGTGTGACCGATTGCAGTTGTAGCGCGATATATGGCATGGCCGCGATGACCGAGATGACCGTTACAATCACACCCAACTGCGTCGATTTGCCAAACCGCGACGACACCAGATCCGCGATCGAAGTAATCCGCTGTGCCCGCCCGATCCGCACCAGACGGCGCAACACCCACCACCAACCAACCATAACCAAAGTGGGGCCAAGGTAGATGGTAACAAACTCGAGCCCGGAACGCGCGGCATAGCCAACGGCACCATAAAACGTCCAGCCTGTACAATAGATGCTGAGCGAGAGCGTGTAGATCCAAGGCGAGGTCAGCCAGTTGGAATGTCCATTCGCCGCGCGGCGTTCCGCCATAAAGGCGATCGTGAAGAGCAGAACCACATAGCCCAAAGCAATGAACATCAGGGCGTTGAAGGACATCATTCGTCTGATGTCTCTTTATGGTCCTGCTGCGGGATCGACCGCATCAGACCGGAGAGCACAGCCGTCAACGCAATCAACGCGATCCACACACCGAAAATATAAACCAACGCCGATGCGTTTGTTGTGGCACCTTGTGCATCGTCCTGCCAGGCAAGCGGCATCGCCCACAAGACTGCCCCCAGCACCGGGACAAGCTTGGCCGCATCACGCACGCGCCGCTGGCGATAGCTGGCTTTCTGCAGAAAGACTGGCGGTTTGGGGCGTTGGCTCATGCCCCTATCAGGTTGCGCACGTGGTTGCGCACCTCTTCATTTGAAAACGGCTTTGTCATGAACAGTGATGCACCAAGGCGCATGGCAAGTTCACGATCCTTCTCCTGACCGCGCGCAGTCAGCATCATCACCGGCGTTGATTTGGTCACTTCGTGACCGCGCAGGTCGCGCAAGATGTCAAAACCGCTACGCCCGGGCAACATGACATCAAGGATTATCATATCGGGCGGCAAGGCCAACACCTTTGCCATCGCAGATGTGCCATCTTCATGTGTATGCACAGTCCACCCATCGCGCGACAGTATAAAGCTGATCGCCTCGATGATGTTTGGCTCATCCTCGATCAGCAGGACACGTTTGCCCATATTATCGCCTCCCCTTGCGATATCCTCTTTTTGCAAAGAGACCCCTCGATTGAAACTATCACGGCAAATACGGCAACTGTCAAAGTTCTGATGAAGGACCGACGCCTCCGATTGCAGGTTCACGGCGGCTGCGACATGCCGTACGCGGGCAAATCCGGCACGATAAACCGACGCCATACGGCGCTGTGGCCGATTCAGGCGGATCCGGCAAAACAAGCATCATGCTTTGCAACGCAGACGGGGCATCAAAGAGAACTGGCCCCACAGGTTCCGCCAAGGCAAAACACAAAAACCGCGTGGCATTGGGGGCCGGCATTTGCACATCCATCCGGATCGGCTGATGCGGGCGGCTTAGCGCCCCATAAAGCGGCCAGAGCGGACAGGCCCCGCCAGTGCGTGGCATCGTAAAACCCGGCACCGTTTTGATGAATATCAGCGCCCCGGATGCATCGCACACCACCAGCCCCATCGGCGGATGCCCGTGACTGGCTGGAAGCTGTGCCAAACGCCGCATCACCTGAGGCAGGCGCGCGTCAAGGCGCTGGGCAATCGCGGCGGGGTCATAGTTCAGGGCGCGCGCCGTCTTTTCAAAGGCCGCCAACGGCAGCGCCGCCACATCGCCAGCATAGACCTGCAATACGCGAAGCAGCACCTTTTCCGCAGGCCCCTGCAAACCTGCCTCTTTTGCGACGACTGCCGGATCAGCGCCATCCTCGAGTGACGCCACATGAAAACCCGACTTCGCAAGATACCCCTCGACCACCTCAAAGGGTGAACCGGAATGTTCCAGCACCGCCTCAGGCGCCTCGAGGTAGGTGATCAGGGCTTCACTGCTGTTGGCCAGTCGCAAGCTGTCATTGTGGATATTTTCGTGAAATCTACGCTGCCAGTCTTGGTCGATATCCTCGGGGCCGACAAGAATGGACGCTGTTGAGCGGATCGCAGACACAGCCGAGATCACCTCGTGCAGCGAGCCTGCAAGTTGCGGATCATAGGAAATACGATCTGTGAGGATCCGGCTCTTTTCCTCAAGTGCCGCGATCCTGCGCGCCTGGGTTGCGATCAGTGCCCCCCACCCCGGGTACCGCGCGGCAAGCTCTTCGGTACGCGCGACCTCGACGCGATCACCCAGGCTGGCCGCCGCGCTGCGCATCTCATCCAGCATCTCCCGCTCGGCACCATCAGCCAGAAGTGCGGTGTCCACTTCAAGTACGCGCGCAAGGTCGGCAAGGAGTTTTCCACCGATTCTTCGCCGATTGTGTTCGATCAGGTTCAAATAGGATGGGGAAATACCCACTGTTTCTGCAACAGCAGCCTGTCGCAGGCCGCGATCCAGCCGTTTTTCACGTATACGGGACCCAACAAGGCTACCACGAGACACTCAGAATTCTCCCATAGGTTTCAGTTGCTTTCTGCACGCGCAGGAAAAATCGTTGACAGAATGTGAAAATAATTTGTTCACGAATTTACAAATAAGTCCAGCCCCAAGAATGCCTTATTGTCGAAATGGGGGATCGTCTCTGACACTGGTAAAGTACTGTTAAGTGCTCGATGGCTGGGGGAAGAGGATCATCCAGCTTCAACCTTTAAGGGAGGATAATAATGTCCAACAATAGTTTCTCGCGTCGTGGCGTGCTCAAAACTGGTATGGTAGCCAGTGCTGGCCTCGCTCTGCCGCAGTATCTGCGCGCGCAAGAGTCCGGTTTTACCAATGCGCCAGGCGCCAGCGAGGTCGTCCTTGGCTTCAACGTGCCACAGACAGGCCCATACGCAGACGAGGGTGCAGACGAACTGCGCGCGTTCGAACTTGCCGTTGAGCACCTGAACGGTCAAGGCGACGGCGGCATGTTGCAGACGTTCTCGTCAAAGGCACTGGACGGCACAGGTATTCTGGGTCGCGAAGTCAAATATGTGACGGGTGATACGCAGACCAAATCAGACGCCGCGCGTGCATCCGCGCGTTCGATGATCGAAAAAGACGGCGCCATTATGATTTCCGGTGGTTCGTCCTCCGCTACGGCCGTGGCAATGCAGGCGCTTTGCCAAGAGGCAGGCATTATCTTCATGGCGGGCCTGACACACGCAAACGACACGACGGGGAAAGACAAGCGGGCTAACGGTTTCCGCCACTTCTTCAACTCCTACATGTCCGGCGCGGCACTCGCACCGGTTCTGACGGCGCAATACGGAACAGACCGTAAAGCTTACCACCTGACAGCGGACTACAACTGGGGTTACACCACAGAAGAAGCCATCCGCACATCCACCGAAGCGCTGGGTTGGGAAACTGTCAACACGGTTCTGACACCGCTGACACAGACGGACTTTTCGTCCTACATCGCGCCTGTTCTGAACTCCGGTGCCGACGTTCTGGTTCTGAACCACTACGGCGGGAACATGGTGAACTCGCTGACCAACGCAGTTCAGTTCGGCCTGCGCGAAGCCTCTGCCAACGGCAAGAACTTCGAAATCATCGTGCCGCTCTACTCCGAGCTGATGGCACGTGGTGCGGGATCAAGCATCGCCGGCATCTTCGGATCGCAGAACTGGGACTGGAAGCTCGAGAACGAGCTGGGTTCGCGTTTCTCGGGTACCAACGCATTCGTGCGTTCGTTCGGCACAAAGTACGGCTTCCCGCCATCACAGGCGGCGCACACCTGCTATGTGCAGACCCTGCTTTACGCAGACGCCGTGACACGCGCAGGTTCGTTCAACCCGTGTGCAGTTGACGAAGCCCTCGAGAATTTCGAGTTCGACGGTCTCGGCAACGGCCCGACACTGTACCGTGCCGAAGACCACCAGTGCTTCAAGGACGTTGTCGTCGTGAAGGGGAAAGAGAACCCCGAAGACGAATTCGACCTCGTTGAGATCGTGGAAGTCACGCCAACAGAGCAAGTTACTTACGCACCTGATCACCCGCAGTTTGCTGGTGGTGCATTGGGTACATGTAACCCGGGCGCATAATCAAAAAACAGTATCAGGTCACCCTTAGGGGTGGCCTGAACCCTTTCGGGTCAATTCACGCCGCTCTTCGGCAGTGGACTGGCAAAGAGCACCCGCAGCTCACCCCCAATAACTGATCAGAGGTCACACGATGGACCAGTTCATTCTTCAAATTCTCAACGGGCTGGATAAAGGCTCGGCTTACGCGCTGATTGCGCTCGGTCTGACACTCATCTTCGGGACGCTTGGCGTTGTGAATTTTGCCCACGGTGCATTGTTCATGCTTGGTGCCTTCGTCGCAGTCACGGTAAGCAAGATCTTGACCCTGAGCCACAAGGTTGTGGACGAGACGCGGACAGACTTTCTGGGTAACCCCCTGCAATTCGACGTGCCCTATCTTTATGATTTCTTCGGCCAGGCCGCGGGTGATACCATCATTGATTGGGCGGTGCCCATATCGATCCTTGTGGCCATCCCGATCATGGTCGGCATCGGTTTCGCAATGGAGAGGGGCCTGATCAAGTACTTCTACAAGCGCCCCCATGCGGACCAGATCCTCGTGACCTTTGGCCTTGCCATCGTGATCCAGGAGATCGTCAAATATTTTTACGGCGCCAACCCGATCCCGACCCCTGCACCGGAAGCCTTTGTCGGCAGCTTTGATTTTGGTGTGATCCTCGGATTTGATCCAAACGCAATCATCTATCCCTACTGGCGTCTGGTCTATTTCTTCTTCTCGGTTGTGATAATCGGTGCAGTCTTTGCCTTCTTGCAGTTCACCACCTTCGGCATGGTTGTTCGGGCCGGCATGGCGGACCGCGAGACCGTAGGCATACTTGGCATCGACATCGACAAGCGGTTCACCATCATGTTCGGTATCGCCGCCGCAGTCGCGGGCTTGGCCGGTGTTATGTACGCGCCCATCAATTCACCCAACTATCATATGGGCATGGACTTTCTGGTGCTCAGCTTTGTGGTGGTCGTTGTGGGCGGCATGGGCTCTTTGCCCGGTGCGGTCGCAGCAGGGTTCATGCTGGGTATTCTGGAAAGCTTTGCCTCTATGTCAGCGGTCATCGACCTGCTGCCGGGCATCAACCAGATCATCATTTACCTGGTCGCAATTATCATTTTGTTGACACGTCCGCGTGGCCTGATGGGTCGCAAAGGCGTGATGGAGGAATAAGCAATGCTCGGTCTCGAAAAGAAAGACTTCCGGCTGCTCATGATCGTCATCGGTCTGACGCTGTTCGCCCCGTTCCTGCTCAATCCCTTCCCCGAAGGCTCGGACCTGGCACAATTCAACGCAGGCTATCCTGACCTGATGCAGCGTTTTGTGATCTTTGGCATCTTCGCCATCGGTTTCAATATCCTGTTTGGCCTGACCGGCTATCTGTCCTTTGGTCACGCAGCCTTTCTGGGGGCCGGTTCATATGGTGCGGTCTGGATGTTCAAACTGCTCAGCATGAACGTGCTGCCGGCGATTGCGATCAGTGTTCTGATTGCCGCGGTGTTTTCACTGGTGATCGGCTATATTTCGCTGCGGCGATCGGGAATCTATTTCTCGATCCTCACGCTGGCCTTTGCGCAGATGTCGTTCGCGCTTGCCTATTCGGTGCTGACGCCGATCACGGGCGGTGAGACCGGCCTGCAACTCGCACTAAGCGATCCGCGTATCTTTGGCGTATCGCAGACAGCTACGGGCAATATTCCTGTGCCCGCCCTGTTCGGTTTGGAAATGCGGTCAAGCTATCAATGGGAAGTGGGAGGATGGCTGTTCACATTCTCTACCGGATACTATCTGGCGGCATTCTTCATGGTCTTGTCGTTCTACCTGTCGATCCGCATCTTCCGTTCACCGTTTGGCATGATGCTGCGTGCGATCAAATCCAACCAGACCCGGATGAGCTATACAGGTCTGAACGCTCGGCCCTACACGCTTGCGGCCTTTGTCATCTCTGGCATGTATGCGGGTCTAGCCGGTGGTCTGATGGCATCAATGGACCCTCTGGCGGGGGCCGAGCGGATGCAGTGGACCGCATCGGGCGAGGTGGTTCTGATGACGATCCTTGGTGGTGCAGGTACATTGATCGGCCCGGTTCTTGGCGCGGGTATGATCAAATACTTCGAAAACATCTTCTCCAAGATCAACGAAACAATCCTGCACGGGTGGTTCGCCTTCCTGCCGGATGGACTTGAGAATGTGGTTGTCGCGATGATCTATCCGTTCATCGGCAAAGGCTGGCACCTGACTTTGGGCATCATGTTCATGCTGGTCGTGATCTTCCTGCCCGGTGGCCTTGTCCAAGGTGGCCAGAAGATAGGGGCTCTCTTCAGCCGCAAGAAAGCCGAAGAGACCAAGCCAAACGCCACTGAACCGGCCGAATAAGGAGACAGACGATGGGTTTGTTAGAAGTAAAAGGCATCAACAAGCGGTTTGGTGGTTTGCAGGCGCTGGGTGACGTGAACCTGAGCATCAAGGAAAACACCACCCACGCGATCATCGGACCAAACGGCGCTGGCAAATCGACCTTGCTGAACGTGCTGGTGGGCAAGCTGATCCCCGATAGCGGATCGGTCATGTTTGACGGGCAATCGGTACTGGGGCGCAAGCCGCACGAGATCAACCAGATGGGGATCAGCCGCGTGTTCCAGACACCGGAAATCTTCAGCGATCTGAGTGTGTTTGAAAACGTCATGATCCCTTGCTTTGCAAAACGTGATGGTGCGTTCCGGATGCATGCAATTGAAAGCATCTTCGCGGAAAAGGGCATCCAGCAGCAGGCCGAGGCGATCCTCGACGACGTCAACATGCTTGAGAAACGCAATATGCTGGCCTCGAGCTTGTCACGCGGCGACAAGCGGCGCCTCGAAATGGCGATGTGTCTGGTGCAAGATCCAAAACTCTTGCTCTTGGACGAACCCACTGCGGGCATGGCACGGGCGGATACGCAGAACACGATCGCTCTGCTCAAGGAAATCCGCGAAAAGCGCGGGATCACGATGGCCATCATCGAGCATGACATGAATGTGGTGTTCTCATTGGCCGAGCGGATCACCGTGCTGGCACAGGGCACACCGCTTGTGGAAGACACCCCTGACAACATCAAAGGGCACCCCAAGGTGCGCGAAGCATATCTGGGCGAGACGCAAGTCTAATACCCGCGGGTCCTAGCAATAGGGCCCGGCTGGCCCAATACCGGAGTTACAAACATGAACGCACCTTTCAACAAGAACGCCAATAACGCCGCCACCCACCCTGCTTTCCTGAGCTTGTGGGAGGTTGAGGCCTATTACGGCGAAAGCTACATCGTCCAGAACGTGAGCTTCAACATCCACGAGGGCGAGATCCTCGCGCTTTTGGGGCGCAACGGCGCTGGCAAGACATCAACGCTGCGCACCATCGCGCGCCTGGATGATCCGGCAGTGACCCATGGCGAAATCTGGCTGGACCACAAACCCCTGCACGAGATGAAAGCCCATGAGGCGGCACAACACGGTATTTCCCTTGTGCCAGAGGACCGCCGCATCATCCCCGGCCTGACCGTGGAAGAAAACCTGCAACTGGCCCAGATCGCCCCGCCCAAAGGCTGGTCTCTGGAACGGATTTACGAGCTGTTCCCGCGTCTGGGCGAGCGCCGCAAACAAGACGGCGTCACCCTGTCGGGCGGCGAGCAGCAGATGCTGTCGATCGCCCGTGCGCTGGCCCGTGACATCAAAGTGTTGCTTCTGGACGAACCCTACGAGGGTCTCGCTCCGGTCATCGTGCAGGAAATCGCCAAAACGCTGGGCGTGATCCGTGATCAAGGCATTACAACCGTGATCGTGGAACAAAACGCAGTTGCCGCGCTGAAACTGGCGGACCGCGCGGTAATCCTCGACATCGGCAAGGTCGTCTTTGACGGCTCTGCAAAAGAGGTTCTGGAAAATACCGCGTTGCGCGAACAATACCTCGCCATTTGATCCCGCGTTAATCTTAAATCGCAGAGATATTCATCTCTGCGGTTAAGGGTTCAGTAATCCGGAAAAGCGATTCTTGACGTGTCAACTTCACGCTTTTCGGAGCCCTGATTATGGAAATACCGCTTTCTTTTCCGGCGCCCGCGGCCGCCACTGCCGTTGGTCCTATCCTACCCCGCGCTATCACGACCAAGGTGCAGGCAATCGAACCAACAGACCCCAGCGCCACACTGCCTGACAACAAACACTATGTGGCACAGGTGGTGACGGCGCGGTTATCCGGTGCGGAATACCCCGATAATCCGTCAGAAATAGCCCCGCCAGAACGGACGTTGCGGCCCTATGACGTGCCGATGCTGCCTTACGAGAGCGAAAGCGCGACCAACCCACCAACCGCAGCAGATGCAACGACCGCATCGGATGATCGTGACGAAACGACAGCATAAGCGTTTTTCCAGATCGCTGCGCTTTCCACCTTCGTTGGCTTGCCCTATAAGAACGCTGATGCTTTGTGACGTAACGTCGCCAAAGCCAGAATAATATGGGCAACCGGCCGAGGAAAACATGGGCAACAAAACTTCTCACGATAGCGACGTCAGCTTTATTGCGGCACTGGCCGAGCTGTTGCGCGAAAATGATCTGACTGAACTGCAAGTCAAAAGGGACTATGGCGAAAACGACAGCCTGAACGTGCGTGTCAGTCGCCAGACCCAAACCATCGTGCAGGCCAGCGCCCCTGTGGCCTCAGCCCCTGCCGCGCTTGCCCCTGCGGCACCGACCGCGCCAGCTGCCCCCGCAGCCGATATGTCGGACCCATCCAATCACCCCGGTGCGGTGACATCCCCCATGGTCGGCACAGTCTATATGGCCCCCGAGCCAGGGGCGGCCCCTTTTGCGACAGTCGGCGCGACAGTCAAGGAA
The DNA here is from genome assembly GCF_036007805.1 of Yoonia sp. GTDB lineage: Bacteria > Pseudomonadota > Alphaproteobacteria > Rhodobacterales > Rhodobacteraceae > Yoonia. Next base: position 21,486 of record NZ_DASYOK010000136.1, on the reverse strand, counting down.
GGCGACACGATCCTGATTATCGAAGCCATGAAAACCATGAACCACATTCCTGCGCCGCGCGCTGGCACGATCAAACGTATTCTGGTCGAAGATGGTGGTCCGGTCGAATTCGGCGCACCTCTTGTGATCATCGAATAAGGGCAGACCCATGTTCGATAAAATCCTTATCGCGAACCGGGGCGAAATCGCCTTGCGCGTTGTGCGCGCCTGCCGCGAAATGGGCGTGAAATCCGTCGCAGTGCATTCCACCGCTGACGCGGACGCCATGCACGTGCGCATGGCGGATGAGGCGATCTGCATCGGCCCCCCCTCTTCAGCGCAGAGCTATCTGTCATTTCCCGCAATTATCTCGGCGTGTGAAATCACGGGCGCGCAGGCCATTCACCCCGGTTACGGCTTTCTGTCCGAAAACGCGGCCTTTGTGCAGGCGGTCGAAGACCACGACCTGACATTCATCGGGCCCACAGCCGAACATATCCGCGTCATGGGCGACAAGATCACCGCCAAAGACACGATGAAAGCATTGGGTGTGCCTTGTGTGCCCGGTTCGGACGGTGGCGTTCCGACCTTGGCTGATGCCAAGCGCATTGGCGAGGAAGTCGGCTATCCGGTTATCATCAAAGCCACGGCTGGTGGCGGTGGGCGCGGCATGAAAGTGGCGCAAACCGCCGCTGACATGGAGCAGGCGTTCCATTCGGCCCGCGCCGAAGGCAAAGCCGCTTTCGGAAATGACGAAGTCTATATCGAGAAATATCTGACCACGCCGCGCCACATCGAAATTCAGGTCTTTGGCGATGGGAAAGGCAACGCAGTCCACCTTGGTGAACGTGACTGCTCGCTCCAGCGCCGCCACCAGAAGGTCTTTGAAGAGGCCCCCGGCCCTTGCATCACACCCGAGCTGCGCGCACGGATCGGCAAGGTCTGTGCCGATGCTGTCGCCAAGATCAACTATATCGGTGCAGGCACAATCGAGTTCCTTTTTGAAAACGACGAGTTCTATTTCATTGAAATGAACACGCGTTTGCAGGTGGAACATCCTGTGACCGAGGCCATCTTTGGCGTCGATCTGGTGCGCGAACAGCTTCGCGTTGCCTCCGGTCTGCCCATGTCGTTCACGCAGGACGATCTGCGGATCAACGGGCATGCCATTGAAGTGCGGATCAACGCAGAAAAACTGCCGAACTTTTCGCCCTGCCCCGGCACGATTACCCAATATCACGCGCCCGGTGGTTTGGGTGTCCGGATGGATTCGGCACTCTATGACGGATATCGCATCCCACCTTACTACGACAGTCTGATCGGCAAGCTGATTGTGCATGGCCGCGATCGCCCGGAGGCGCTTGCACGACTGGAGCGCGCTTTGGGTGAGTTGATCGTCGACGGCGTCGATACCACGATCCCTCTTTTCCACGCGCTCCTGGCCGAAAAAGCCGTGCAAACCGGTGACTATAACATCCACTGGCTTGAACACTGGCTTGAAGAACACCTCAACTAGCGCGCCATGAAAGACAACGCGCCCACCCTGCCTGCCGATCTGCTTTTGCAGGCCTATCAGGTGGGCGTGTTTCCGATGTCAGAGGGGCGCGACGATCCGGAAGTGTTCTGGGTCGATCCACGCATGCGCGGCGTGTTCCCCTTGGACGGTTTCCGCATTTCCCGCAGTCTGGCGCGGCGGATGCGGCAAAGCGCGTATACTGTCACGTTTGATGCGGCTTTTGCCGATGTTGTGCGCGGATGTGCGGACCGCGATGAGACATGGATCAACGCCACCATCTTTGATCTTTACTGCGCATTGCACGCAACCGGCTTTGCCCATTCCATTGAGGTTTGGGACCAAGAGCGGCTTGTCGGCGGGGTTTACGGTGTGACCATCGGGGCGGCGTTCTTTGGCGAAAGCATGTTCAGCCGCGCCACGGATGCATCAAAAATTGCGCTTGCCTATCTGGTGGACCGGCTCCGCCTCTCAGGGTTTCAGCTTTTTGATACGCAGTTCATTACACCGCACCTGGCCAGTCTGGGTGCTGTTGAAATTCCGCGCGAACACTATCATGCGCTCTTGGCGCCAGCGCTTTCACATAACGTTTCTTTTGATGCAAAAAGCCCCGTCCCGACCGCTCAGGACGTGATACAGCGCAACGCCCAAACGTCGTAGCGGGGGTGGTCCATCGCGTTCAGCGCGGGGGATGAGGCCAGCATCCAGCCGCTGAAAAGCGGTGTGGCTTCGCGCGTATCCCGCACCAGAAGCGCGGTAAATGCATCGCCCGACGGGTTGTCGACAGGATAACGGCAGTCGGTCATCGTGACTGTCAGAAAGCCCAGACTGGCGGTTTCACCTGTGCCAAGGGTCAGGTCGGTGACATAGCCTGTCAGCTTGTCCAACACACGCAGTTCGCCTGATGTGGCACTGGCAACCTGCAACGTAACGGCCTCTGTCACGGTCGTCAGCAGCTCTTCTTCTTCCTCGTTGGGAACCGTCGTCAATTGACCGATCAGCTCATCCAGCGGGATCTGGTCAATCGGGGTGGTCACAATTTCCTGCGCGCCAAGGGGTGCTGCGATCAGGGAAAGGCCAAGAAGGGAAGATGCAAAAAATGACCGCATGACAGCGCGCCTATTCCGGCGTCCACGCCTCATAGTCCGAGCGTGCGACGGGAGCTTTGCGACGGATAGAACCCGCCGGGGCATAGGCCGCCATGGTGCCGGTCAGGTTTTCCTGATGCGGTTTTTCCCATGCTTTATGCGCAACGGGCACTTCTGTCGGTGGTTGATCCCATGTGTGATGCAGCCAGCCATGCCATTCAGGTGTTACGCGCGTGGCCTCGTTGTCGCCGTTGTAAATCACCCAGCGGCGGCTGTCGTCCTTATTGCGGTAATAGATATTGCCCTCGGCATCCTCACCGACTTTCGTGCCATTGCGGCTTGTCCAAAGCTGGGTGCCAAAAGACTGGCCGTCCCACCATGTGAAAATGCGTTTGATGTTGTGACCGAGGCTCATATCACGTCTCCGATTGATGTGCCTTTCATGCACGAACGGCGCCGAAAGGTCCAGTGGGTTCAGGCGGGGACCCGCGCAGTCACTTCGATTTCGATCTTCATTTCCGGCGACTGCAGGTCCGCAGAAATCATCGTCGCGGCAGGTCTTGCCTGCGCGAAGGCCTGCGATGTGATGGGCCAGCATTTCGGCCATTCGGATTTGTCCGGCACGATGTAGGTGACACGCACCGCATGATCGAGCCCACTGCCCGCCTCTTCCAAGGCTTTGGCGATCGTTGCGAGGGTATTTTCGCACTGCTCTTCAATGGTCTCGGGCATGACCATGCGGGCATAATCATATCCCGTTGTACCGGCTACAAAAACCCAGCCATCAGCGACGACAGCACGGCTATAGCCGATTTGCGACTCGAAGGGGGATCCGGTGCTGATGTGACGGACGCTCACGGTCTTAGCTTGCGGTCGCAGACTCTTTCTTTCTGCCATCATCGTGGATCATCAGTGGGGCGACATCAGATGTCACCGCCTCTTCGTTGACGACCACTTCGGTCACCGTATCCATGCCGGGCAGATCAAACATGGTATCCAGCAGGATATCTTCCATAATTGACCGCAATCCGCGCGCGCCCGTCTTGCGCTCGATCGCACGTTTGGCAATCGCGCTGAGGGCATCCTCGGTAAAGCTCAGTTTTGTGTCCTCAAGCTCGAAGAGGCGCTGGTACTGTTTCACCAGAGCATTCTTTGGCTGGGTCAGGATCGTGATCAGCGCGTCCTCATCCAGATCGGTCAGCGTTGCGATCACGGGCAAACGACCCACAAATTCAGGGATCAAACCAAACTTCAAAAGATCTTCAGGCTCCAGGTCCTTGAAGATCTCGCCAATGCCGCGGTCGTCCTGTTCGCGGACATCCGCACCAAAGCCCATGCCGGACCCTTTGCCGCGCTGTGCAATGATTTTATCAAGGCCTGCAAAAGCCCCACCACAGATGAACAGGATATTCGTCGTATCCACCTGCAGGAATTCCTGCTGCGGATGCTTGCGCCCACCCTGCGGCGGCACAGAGGCAACCGTGCCTTCCATGATTTTCAACAGGGCCTGCTGTACACCTTCGCCCGACACATCCCGTGTGATCGAGGGGTTATCAGACTTGCGCGTAATCTTGTCGACCTCGTCGATATAGACGATGCCGCGCTGTGCGCGTTCGACATTGTATTCAGAGGCCTGCAACAGTTTGAGGATGATGTTTTCCACATCCTCACCCACATAGCCCGCTTCTGTCAGGGTCGTGGCGTCGGCCATCGTGAAGGGCACATCCAGAATGCGCGCAAGCGTTTGCGCCAGCAGTGTTTTACCACAACCCGTTGGCCCGATCAGCATGATGTTCGATTTCGCCAGTTCGATATCGGTCTTATCGGCGTGGTTCAGGCGTTTGTAGTGGTTGTGCACCGCCACAGACAGCACTCGTTTGGCATGCATCTGGCCAATGACATAGTCATCCAATACGCCACAAATCTCGGAAGGTGTGGGCACACCGTCGCCCGCTTTCAGGCCTGCGGTTTTGGTCTCTTCGCGGATGATATCCATGCAAAGTTCGACACATTCGTCACAGATAAAAACGGTCGGACCGGCAATCAGCTTACGCACCTCATGCTGGCTTTTGCCACAAAAGCTGCAGTACAGCGTGTTCTTGCTTTCGGTGCCGCTCGTATTCGCCATTTCAAACCTCTTGACCGGTCAGGTCATTCAAACATCATTCGGACTGCTTCGGCCACAACACTAGGACAGCCCGCCAAGGTCCACAATGTCAAAATGACCATGCGCACATCGTCGTTAACAACACGCTAATGCCTTGGCAAATCAGGGATGGAATCTTAATTCGTCAGAAAAAAGACAAACGCGGCCGAAACCGCGTTTGTTTGTCGCAGCGTTGCAAAAAAGCCTTAATCCTCGGCTTTGGTGCGGTTTTCGACGATCTCGTCGATCAAACCCCACTCCTTTGCCTCTTCAGGCGACATGAAGTTGTCACGCTCCAAGGCGGCCTCAACCTTTTTCAGGGTGTTGCCGGTGTGCTTGACGTAGATCTCGTTCAGGCGAGTTTTCAGCTTCTGGGTTTCTGCGGCATGGATCATGATGTCCGTGGCCTGCCCCTGATAACCACCCGATGGCTGGTGCACCATAACACGGCTGTTGGGCAGCGAAAAACGCATGCCTTCATGCCCTGCGGTCAGCAAGAGCGAGCCCATGGAGGCCGCTTGGCCAATGACCAGCGTGCTGACCTTCGGGCGGATGTACTGCATCGTGTCATAGATTGACAAACCGGATGTCACCACGCCGCCGGGGCTGTTGATGTACATGCTGATTTCTTTTTTCGGGTTTTCCGATTCAAGGTGCAAAAGCTGCGCGACAATGAGCTGGCTCATGCCGTCATGGACGGGGCCGTTTACGAAGATGATGCGCTCTTTCAACAGGCGCGAGAAGATGTCGTAAGCGCGCTCACCCCGTGCGGTCTGTTCGACCACCATTGGGACAAGGTTCATATAGGTCTCGACGGGGTCTTGCATAACTACTGCCTCATATTCGGACGATGTGTCCGCGTTCCATTATCATCGCTGACTCTAGTGTTGGGCGTCAGGGGCTTCAAGGGCTGAGGCGACGTAAGTATAGTTAACGGTGCCAAGGCGTAAGGTGGGTCTTGACCCACCTTACATTCAGCCAACGTGGAACAGTGACGCAAAGAGCCTTGGATCAAGACTTTCTGCTGCGAATGTGTCGCCTTCTGTCAGCACGGACACCGCATCATGGCTGTGCAGGCTTTCTTGATGGCTTGCAATCACGCGGAAATCGGAAATCCGCGTATCCAGTTGTAATTGCTCGGTAAAGAGCCGTGCCGCGTCCTCGACAAAGATCGGATTGGCGGCATTGAGTTCGGCAAAAGCCTGCTCGTCCTCGCGCTTGACCATCACTTGTGTTTCGGTCGGCACAGCCGCGCGCGCGCGATCAATCAGGTCCTCGAACCACAGCACATCGGCACCATTTTCCAAAAGCACCGAAATGCGCGCAACCGAACGCTGCGAATGTGGTGTCGCCAGTTGTCCGCGGAATTGGCGGGCATGTTCGGACAATTCCAGCGAACACGGGCACGTCGACGAATAGACATAATCAAGGTGTACGATCTTTTTGCGCACGCCTGCCCTTTCGACCAGTTCCAGCGCAATATCGTAATACTGATAGCCCGAAAGACCTGACCGCAGGCTTTCCACTTTCATCGGAAAGCTGAACCGCATCTGGATGCGCGCGTCAAAACTCTCAAGATCAGTCTTATAGGCATCCAGCGCTTTCTCGATCACTTCAAAGCTAAAGGTCTCGCCCGCGTGCTTGTAGAAGGTTCGCATGATGCGGGACATATTGATGCCCTTCTTCTCCGCCTCAAGCGATACGGTTCCGGTGACGGATGTTTCGAGCGTCAAATCACCGTTGTCACGGGTGTGGAACCGGATCGGCAGGCGGAAATTGGAAATGCCTACATGCTGGATTTGCTGCTGCGCCCCACGGATCAGACTGGACGGCCCGTTCTGCAAATCTGGCATCGTGGCCTTATAGGCGTCGTCCACCTCGAAATCTTCGGGGTAGGCCCGCGCCAAAGCAGGATAGTTCGACACTTCTTGCCCGGGGATCAAACGTGACACCAGCGGATCGAGTGTCGCTACTTCCTCGGCCGTCACATCGACCGCCCAGCGCCGCAAAAGCGCCAACGCCGCCTCGGCTTCCGCGCGTGTAGGTTCGCGATCCATGTCACGAGAGTGGATATTCATGTCTGTGCTCCCCGTCGGTGCTATCGACACCCCAACATGGGGCAGCGCATCGGATTTTCCAATGATATCTTTGTAGATACGTTGCAATTCCGCGCGTGGATCAGTCATGAGCCTAGCCTTTTTGCCCCCGTCACCTGCCCGATTAAAGCAGGAAACGGGCCCCGCGTCACCTCATCACAAATGCGCGATCGCAGCACGCAGATCAGCCAACAGATCATCAGGGTCTTCCAGACCGACGCTCATCCGGATGAGACCCGGTGTAATGCCCAAAATCGCCTTGGTTTCCGGCGTTAGCCTTTGGTGCGTCGTCGTCGCTGGGTGTGTCGCGATTGATTTGGCATCACCAAGGTTGTTGGAGATCGTCCAGATCTCCAGCGCGTTCAACAGCGCAAAGGCCGCCTTTTGCGACCCTGCATCAATCGCAAGCACGGTGCCGCCTGCCTGCATCTGCGCCATGTTCAGCGCGTATTGCGGATGGCTGGCAAGACCGGGATATATGACGTTGGCAAGCTTGCCGTCCGCCTCAAGCTGTTCGGCCAGATACTGCGCCGTTGCCGCCTGCGCACGCACCCGCAGGTCGATCGTCTCAAGCCCCTTGAGCATCATCCAAGCGGTAAACGGCGACATCGAACCACCGGTATGCTTCATATAGGGCTCTAACGTGCCGCGGATAAACTCACGCGTCCCGAGGATCACCCCGCCCAGCGCACGGCCCTGCCCGTCAATATGTTTGGTCGCCGAATAGACAACGACATCGGCACCCTGTTCCAGCGCATTTGAAAACACCGGCGTTGCAAAGACATTATCCACCATCACGATCGCATCTACCGCATGGGCAAACCTCGACACGGCCGCAATATCAATCACTTCCAGCGTTGGGTTCGAAATGCTTTCGAAAAAGACGACTTTGGTGTCGGGCCGGATCGCGGCCTCCCAGGCCGCAAGATCCGTGCCGTCGACAAAGGTCACCTCAACGCCATAGCGCGGCAGGATTTCTTCAAGAATATAAAGACACGATCCGAAGAGCGCGCGGGCAGATACAACATGATCGCCGGCTTTGAGCATAGACGTCAGCGCCCCGTTGACAGCCGCCATGCCAGAGGCCGTGGCAAACCCGTCCTCGGCCCCTTCAAGGGCTGCAATCCGGTCTTCGAACATCGCCACGGTGGGGTTTCCGTAACGCGCATAGATGAATTCGTCGGCGCCCGCCTTGATGAACCGCGCCTCGGCGTCTTCGGCTGTGTCATACACAAACCCCTGGGTCAAAAATATCGCTTCGCTGACCTCATTATACTGGCTGCGCCTGATCCCTGAATGCACCGCCTTGGTGCGTTTTTTCCACGTATCCATCTTTTCTTCCTCGCGCATGCCGCACGCAATAAAAAACCCCGATACCGGATAAGGGGCATCGAGGTTGATCAACCTAGAGTCCTCTTTAGCGGCATGTTTAACGTGGCCCGCAATCCGGTAACAAATCGCCACAAAACACGCGATACGCCGCTGCCAGACAAAAATCAAGAAGGCATGAACACCTCCAACAAACCATGGCAGATATCGCCGGTCACACAACCTGCACCACAAGATATGCCAACACACTGTCACACAACCTTTGAACAAACGTCACATAGACGTCGAATAGTCGTGGCACGCACCCGTCAAGCAATGCGGGATTATCACATGGCCCACCTCGCGGTGACACAAAGCACGCCCCCCTCTGACTACAAGCTCGAATCGGCACTGCGGGGCCTCGATCCAGACGCTCCGATCGTCATTATGCTACACGGCTTCAAATACGATCCGGCGGACCCCGCACGTGATCCCCAACGCCAGATTTACGCCTACAACCCCGACCGGCGCGTCAAGCGCGTTGCATCATGGCCGCGTCGCCTCGGACTGCAGGGCAGAAAAGGTCTGGCGATCGGGTTTGGCTGGCATGCAAGCGGCACCATCTGGCAAGCCCATGCCCAAGCCGCCTGCGCCGCGAAGGCACTTGCGGCCCTGATTTGCCGTATCAGGGCGCAAACGCCACACCGGCCCATTCACATCGTTGCACATTCCTTGGGTGCACGGGTTGCAGTAAGCGCATTGTCTGCGCTCCCTTGCGGCACTGTTTCACGCGTCATTCTGATTGCAGCTGCAGTCTTCGAACATGAACTTAAGAGTGCCTTGGGTAGCCGTGTCGGTGGCAGCACCGAGATCATCAATATCCGCAGCAGGGCCAACACGCTGTTTGATTTGCTGTTGCGGGCTGCTTTGCCGCATTGGGGCCCGACTGTCGGTCGCGGCCGCCTGCGCCATCAAAGGTTGCTCGATGTCAATATTGACTGCCAGACAATGCAATCTGCACTGACATCTGCAGGTTTTTCGCTTTCGCAGTCGCAGACCGGCATTTGCCATTGGTCGGGCTATCTGCGCAAAGATGTCTGCGCTTTCTATCGGCGCTTGCTGCACAGTCCCGCGCTAACCCCCCTGGCGTATTTACAGTCCGTTTGCGACACAGTTCCCCAGATGGCACCTCATGCGACCGTGAATAGGAGCTTGTCCTTTCGTGGACAGATGCGATGATACGGACATCTTAACCCGCGTGTGAAACGATGCCCCAACCGATTGACCTCTATTTCTGGCCCACACCCAACGGATGGAAGGCCACGATTGCACTCGAGGAGATGGGGCTGCCCTATAGGCTCCATCTGGTGGATATCGGTGCGGGCGATCAGTTCAAACCTGCGTTCCTTGCGATTTCGCCAAACAACCGCATGCCTGCGATTGTTGATCCCGACGGGCCGGACGGCGCTCCGATTTCGATCTTCGAATCCGGCGCGATCCTGCAATACCTCGCCCGCAAGACGGGAAAGTTCTACGGCACAACCGAACGCGACCGCATCAGCGTGGACCAATGGCTGATGTGGCAAATGGGCGGGCTGGGCCCGATGGCAGGACAGGCGCATCACTTTCTGAAATATGCGCCCGCAATGGACCCACCCAACGACCTATCCTACGCCAAAGACCGCTACCGCAATGAAACGGCGCGGCTATACGGTGTGCTGGACAGACAGCTGGCCAGACATGAATTTGTGGCTGGTGATTTCTATTCGATTGCGGATATGGCGATTTGGGGCTGGGCGTCGCTTTGGGAAGGTCAGCAGCAAACCTTGGATGACAAACCCCATATGGCACGCTGGCTTGGTGCGATGGGCGCAAGGCCTGGTGTGCAACGCGGGCGCGCTGTGGCGGCAGAAAAGCGCGGCGATTTTCGCAAAGACACAGGTGCGCAGAATATCCTTTTTCGCAAATAGACGTAACGGTTTGTTAGCGATGCGCGTTTATCAAAGGGCCATCCAAGACTTTGGGGCCTTTCATGCAGTACCGTCCACATCGCTATCCAACGCAGTTTCCGATCAAACTCTCCACACCTTCGGGACAGGTTGAATGTTCGGTTATCGACGTCAACAATACCGGCGCACGCCTTACATGCTCAGGACAGCTGACGCGCGGTGAAAAGGTGACGTTCCAGGTTCTCAACCACAAGGTAGACGCAATTGTACGCTGGGTTTCAGGAACACGTGCAGGGGTGACATTTCGCCCGTATTTGACGGACTTGCTCGTCGATACGCTGCGGTATCGCCGCGATAAAGGCAATTATAACCAGCACCGCGCCGGCGGCATGCGCTACCCCGAACTGCGTTAGTCTTTCGCCGCCTCTGGGACCTCAATGAAATAGCGTTGCAATTTGTAAATCTGCACCCATAGGAACACCATCAGGACCGCCGGAAACGCAAAAGTCTCCAGCTTGACCCAAAGGTCGGTGGTTTGTGTGCGCCAGATAATTTCATTCGCAATTCCGAGAGCCGCAAACATATAACAAAGGCGACGGGTGAAAATCATCCAGCCCTCTTTTTCCATCGGCAGGAACTCTTCCATGACGTACTGCAAGTAGCTTTTCCCCCGCAACAGGCCAATCCCCAAAAGGCCCGCCATGACGCCGTAAACGATGGTGGTTTTCATTTTGAAAAAACGCTCGTCGTTGAAATAGGCCGTCAGACCGCCAAAGAAGATGACCATGAAGGCGGTAAAAACCTGCATCCGGCTCAACTTGCCTGTCAGGATCCATAGCACAGCCATCGCAGCCAACAGGATCGGAATAAAGATCAGGGCAGAGACGATAAAGCCGGTATATTCAGCGCCACCAAAGGTAAACGTCTCATCCCTGATCCGCAGATAGATCAGGAAAAACGCAAGCGTCGGCCCAAGTTCCAAAACCTGTTTCAGAATTGGATTGATGGTTTTCTCAGCCATAAATATCTCCTTCAGCCACCCATTTCCACGATGACAGCGCCGAGTGCAACCAGCGTCATCAAAAAGAGACGGCGCGGCCCTACTTTTTCACCCATAATGAACCAGCCAATCAATGCGGCAAAAACAACCGAAGTTTCGCGCAGCACCGCCGCTTCGCCGACTTTGTCCAACCGCGTGGCCAAAAGTACCCCGCCAAAGCTGACCCAAGCAATCAACGCACCGATGAACCCCCGCCACATCAGGGGGCCTAGCACAGGTTGCAGCGTCATGCGCCGATACCGCCACGCCGCCAAGAGCGGAAAATCAATGGCCGTAACAAAGAAGAACCACGCCAGAAAGGTAAAGGGATCAGGGCTTTGGCGGATGCCATAGGCATCATAGGTCGTATAGATTGCGACCAAGATCCCCCCTGCCAAGGCCCACAGCAGCCCCAGCTTCAGTGTCCGCGGGTCCAGCACCTCTTCGGTAATATTCCGCACCGCCAGCAGCAAAATCCCCCCGCTCAGACAGGCCACCCCGACCCACTGCACGGGCGTGAAAAACTCTCCGAAAAACAGCGACGCCGCCAGCACGGTTACCAAAGGCCCCGTGCCGCGCACAACCGGATAAACCACCGTGTAGGCCGCCCTTTCATAGGCCATTGCCATTGTCACCTTATAGGCAAAATGGATCACGATCGCGCCAACGAGGATCAGGGCCGTGGTCAGATTGGGCCAAGGTACGACGAAAAGCGCGATAGGTGCAGAAAGCACGAACAGCCAGCCATCAATCGCCCCCCGCGTCAGCCAGGGATCATAGCGCCCCTTCTGCAACGCCCCGAAAATCGCATGGGCCAAGGCCGACACAAGTGCAAGAACGGTTGCAAGCCGCGCACCCTCTGGCGTGCCAGAAATCGCAACCAGCCATGCACCAAGCTCGTTCACATGCGCCCCGGATTCCAGATGACTGTCAGCGTCGTGTCATCCAGTCCCGCCGCGAATGCTTTGGTCAGTGCGGCCTCGCCGGGCGCATGGCCCAGCGCGAAAAATGGCGCGATAAGTGCCGCAACCGGCCGCGCTTCATGCGCGTCCATCGTCACCCGTAGCGTCCCACGCGCATTCGGGACGGCACCAACAAACCGCAGGAATTCCCGCTTGGTCCGGCCGCTCACTTGCGCCTCACCAACACCGCGCAAGGCAGTATCGACCGAGGAACGGGTCACATCGGATAAGTCGATCCGCAAATCAGCCAACGCATCCGGTGTGACGGTGAAATCCAAAGACACTGTGGTAAAGGTCATTTCCGCAAGCGCCTCTTGGGCCTGCGTCACATTCTCAAACGTGGCGGCGTGCAACTGCCCCCTCATCCGCAGCGCGCGCCCGTCTTCGCCCTGCACATGCAATTCATCTAGCTGCACCGAACCCGTCCGAATGTCTTGGGTTACCGCAAGCCGTCCGTCGATTGGCCCCAGAGGCGTCTCCTGACGACTGAACACCACTTCACCCGATCGTGCATCTTCCGACACGGCAAACCGGAACTTGCCCTCGGCATTTGCGCGCTGGAATAATGTCTCATCCGAGGTTGCAAAACGGCACCAGCCTTCTGCGCCGGATGTGACCGACCCAGTCAGATCCGTCACCCCAAAGGATGCAGCGAAGGCGCGGATTTCTGTCCAGGCCTTCGCACAATCCGTGTCGCCCAGCGCCGGTAGCGGCAAAAACGCAAAAAGCGATGCCGCAATAAGCCGTTTCACCGGTCCAGACCCACCAGCGCTGCTGCGAAATCATCGGGATCAAAGGGGGCCAGATCATCAATCTGCTCACCGACGCCAATTGCATGGATGGGCAGGCCGAATTTGTCAGCAAGGGCCACCAGCACGCCACCCTTTGCCGTGCCGTCAAGTTTCGTCATCACAAGGCCGGATACATCCGCAAGTTCCTGGAACACCTTGACCTGCTGCACGGCGTTCTGCCCGGTGGTGGCATCCAGCACCAGTAGCGTATTATGCGGCGCATCGGGGTCTTTCTTGCGAATGACCCGCACGATCTTGGCCAGTTCTTCCATCAGATCGGCACGGTTTTGCAAACGGCCCGCCGTGTCGATCATCAAGAGGTCAGCCCCATCCGCCTGTGCCTTGGTCATCGCGTCAAAGGCCAGGCTTGCAGGGTCTGATCCTTCGGGGGCCGTCAGTACAGGGACGCCCGCGCGATCACCCCAGACCTGCAATTGTTCGACAGCGGCCGCACGGAACGTATCACCCGCGGCGATCACAACTGATTTCCCAGCCGCCTTGAACTGGCTGGCCAGTTTACCAATCGTGGTGGTTTTGCCAGATCCGTTAACACCGACCACCAGCACCACCTGCGGCGTCTTGGCGTATAGCGGCATCGGCCGCGCGACAGGTTCCATGATCCGCGCGATCTCTTGGGCCATCAGTTCTTTGATCTCTTGCACAGAGAGCCGCCGGCCCAGACGCCCCTCGGCCATGTTCGCCGTCACGCGCAGGGCCGTATCAACGCCCATATCCGCTGAAATGAGCAGCTCTTCAAGCTGTTCCAGCATGTCGTCATCAAGCGTGCGTTTTACAACGGTCTTGGCCGCAGCGCCGCCACCGAAGAAGCGCCCGAGCAGGCCCTTCTTTTCCGCTTCAGGCACAGCCTGCTCGGTGAGAGGTGCCGTCAGGTCGACATCAAACTGAACGGGTGCCGGTGCGGCCACAGGCGCGACAGGCGCAGCGGGTGTCTCATCTTCAACCGGATCGTAGACTTCGGGCTCGGGCTCGGGCTCGGGCTCGGGCTCGGGCTCGGGCTCGGGCTCGGGCTCGGGCTCGGGCTCGGGCTCGGGCTCGGGAATTGGGTCGGCTACGGGGGGAACCGGCGCAACCGGTTCTTCAACAATTTCCTCTTCCTCGCCGCCATCCTGCACGATGGCGTCCAGCCCCTCGTCAATCTTGGACGAGGATTTGAACATCCGGGATTTGAGTTTTTTGAAAAATGACATCTCGATCAACCGCAGCAGCCTTTCCTATCACCTAATGATGCAGGACAGGTTTGGAAAGCCTCAACGCGGTTTAACCCGATACCTCATCCTTGAAATGCTGCATCACCAGCTTGATCGGATTGGGGGCCGCCTGCCCCAGACCACAGATCGAGGCATCGGCCATCGCCGTACAAAGATCGGTCAGAAGCGGCTGATCCCATATGTCCGCCTGCATCAGTTTCACGGCCTTCTCGCACCCGACACGGCAAGGCGTGCACTGCCCGCAGCTTTCATCCTCGAAAAACCGCAGCATGTTCAGCGCCGCATCGCGGGCGCGGTCCTGATCAGAGAGCACGACGACAGCGGCGGAGCCGATAAAGGTACCCAAGGGCTGCAAAGTATCGAAATCAAGCGGCACATCATTGATTGACGCAGGCAAAAGCCCCGAAGACGGACCACCCGGCTGATAGGCTTTGAACACATGGCCCGCGGCCATACCACCGGCGGCGGCGATGATATCTGTGATGGTTGATCCCGCTGGCAAAAGATAGACACCGGGCGCAGCGACACGGCCGGAAACGGAATAGGACCGCAGGCCGGTGCGCCCGTTCTTTTCCACCCTGCTCAGGATTTCAGGCCCTTCACGGCAAATCCGCGCGACCCAATAGAGCGTTTCAACGTTGTGCACCAATGTGGGGCGGTTAAAGATGCCGACTTGTGCCACAAAGGGGGGCCGGTGGCGCGGAATGCCGCGTTTGCCTTCGATGCTTTCGATCATTGCGGATTCTTCGCCGCAGATATAAGCGCCCGCACCGCGCCGCAGGTCGATATAGCCTTCCGCGACAAGGCCTGCCTCCTCAAGCGCCTTGATCTCGCGCGCCAGAATGTCCAGCACCGCAGGATATTCGTCGCGCATATAGATAAAGCAGGTCTCGGCCGCGACCGCCCAGGCGGCGATCAGCATACCTTCAAGGAACACATGCGGGGTGCGTTCCAGATAGTAACGGTCCTTGAACGTCCCCGGTTCGCCTTCGTCCCCGTTCACGGCCAGATAGCGGGGGCCGGCGTTGCCGCGCACAAAGCCCCATTTCTTGCCCGATGGAAAACCGGCACCGCCCAAACCGCGCAGGCCAGAGGCCAGCACTTTGTCTTGGACATCCTCCCAATTGCCACTGTCGCGCAAGGCCTGAAGCTCTGCATAACCACCTGTCGCCACGTAATCTGCATAGCCTTGATAATCGGGCAGATGGGCGTGCGTTTCGCCTGCCGCGATGGCCGCCTGCACCTTCTCGAGCGTCGCATGGTCGATATGGTTATGGCCCAACTCCAACACCGGCGCGGTATCGCAACGCCCCATGCAGGGCGCACGCAAGACGCGGACTTCGGCAGGGTCCAAACCCTCTTCGAGGGCCGCTTTCAACTGCTGGGCGCCCGCCAATTCGCATGACAGGCTATCGCAGACCCGAATGGTCAGCGCAGGCGGCGCCGCTTCGCCTTCTTTCACCACATCGAAATGGGCATAGAAGGTCGCGACCTCGTAAACCTCGGCCTGGCTCAGGCGCATTTCCTCGGCCAAGGCGCGCAGATGTGCGGCAGAGAGGTGGCCGTAATGATCCTGAATCATGTGCAAAAACTCAATCAGCAAATCACGCCGACGCGGGCGATCACCCAAGAGCATGCGGACCTCGTCCCATGCGGCGTCATCAAGCGCACGGCCCTTGGGACGGTGCCGCCCTTTGCCCTTGCCGGATTTCCAAACACCTTTGCGGTTGTCCAAAGCCATCGCGCCTATCCTCATCTCGTTAGGGCCAACATACGTCTCCGCGCGCAGCCAAACCACGCAAAAGCGACACCCAAGACGGCCAAACCGCGCAGCAATGCAATTTCCGCTACACCATGCGGAAACCCGTGCTAACTATCCGAAACATGGAACCACGTCTTTTGCATTTCGGCCTTGCCACTTTGACACCCGCTGCCCTGATCGGCGCTGGCGCCTTTCTGGGGGGCGGCTGGGTGGTTGCTGCGGTTGTTTATCTGACAGCAATGACAAGCCTGCTGGACCGGTTGATCAGGAAAGAAACTGCTGTTGGTGCAGCGTCGCAGGATGCCGCGTTATCGGTTGCAATTGCTCTGACCCATTTTTGCCTGCTGCCCGTCGTTGTGTGGTCGCTCGCCAACGCTGACCTCACGCCACTGGCAAAGATCGGAATCTTCTTTGCCGCAGGGCTGTGGTTCGGCCAGATCAGCAACGCCAATGCGCATGAGTTGATCCACCGCCCCACCCGCGCCCTGCACCGGCTTGGCATGTGGTGCTACATCACGCTGATGTTCGGGCACCATACCTCGGCCCATGTGCTGGTGCATCACCCGCATGTGGCCACCCCCGCAGACCCAAACACATCGCGCAAGGGCGAAAGCCTCTATCGCTATATCATCCGCGCGTGGACAGGCTCATTCCGTGCAGGCTACCGCGCCGAAAAGGCGCGTCTGGACCGCGTCGGACGCCCCGCATGGCGCAACCCCTACGCGGTCTATGTCGGTGGTAGTCTTCTTTGTCTGACAACGGCACTCCTGCTGGGCGGATGGCAGGCACTTGTCGCCTATGGCGCACTTTCGTTATACGCGCAGTCGCAACTCTTGATGTCTGACTATGTGCAGCACTACGGGCTTGTCCGTGCTCTCCGCGACAACGGCAAACCCGAGCCTGTCACTGCCAGACACAGCTGGAACAGCCCGCATTGGTTCTCTTCCATGATGCTGCTGAACGCCACGCGGCACTCTGATCACCACGCGCACCCTGCGCGGCCTTATCCTGAACTGAACATCCCTGATGACGCCCCTATGCTACCCCGCCCGCTCCCGCTGATGGCCAGTATCGCGCTGATCCCCCCGCTTTGGCGGCGGATCATGGACCCGCGCGTTGAAAGGTGGCGCAATGCGTAGTCTGTCGCTGTTCCTCTTGCTTGCGACCCCTGCGGTGGCGCAAGACACCATGACCGGCCCCGAATTCGACGCCTATGTCACCGGCCGGACCATCACATTCCGCACCGCAACCAACCCGCTTTTTGGGATCGAGCGATATCTGGAAGGGCGGCGCGTGATGTGGTCGGCGTTCGATGGCACCTGCCAATACGGCGTCTGGTTCGAGAGCAAGGGTGACATCTGTTTCCGTTATGACGGTGATCCGGAACACAAATGCTGGGAAATCTATGCAGAACCCGAAGGCCTGCGCGGGGTCTATACCACGCGGCCCAACACGACGGTCATCTACGAGGTCCCCGAAAGCGACGCACCGCTGATCTGCAACGATCTATCGTCCTGAGCCAACCTGCAATTTGCCGTCCGCAAATTCGATCTCGAGCGCGGTTGCTCCGGCTGCCGCATCCTTGGTTGTCACTACAGCCCCGTCACCCCGTACCACGGCATATCCGCGTTTGAGCGTTTCGACATAGCCCAGCGTCTCGCGCAAGCGCTCCAACGCATCCAGCCGCGCCAGACGTTCGGCCTGCTGGCGTGAGGCGCGGTCTGACAGGCGGCGCAGCAGCACTTCAAGCCGTTCGGTGTGGCGCGCGACACGGTCTTGCAGAACAGTGCCGCGCAAGCCACGCGCTGTCTGGTCAAACGCTATGCGCCCGTCGCGTGTCCTGCGTTTCAACGCAGGTGCCAGCCGTTCGGACAACCCCGCCAAACGCCGTTGATCCTCTGCTAGTCGGCGTGACAGAATACCCGGACGCAACGCCGCCTCACTCATCTGCAGGCGCTTCTTGGCAGCCGCCCCCTTCAGTGCGGATGGCAGTCGCTCACCGAGGTAATCCAACCGCTGGCGCGGCCCTTCGACCAACGCATCCACCTGCGGCAAGGCCCGCCCCAGATCGCGCACGCGTTGCTGGCGCTGCCCAAGGCCCGTTGTCAAAGCACGGCTCAGGCGCGCGCCCTGCTGGTCGGCCCATGCGAGCAGTTCCATCCGCACCGGTACGGCAAGTTCCGCCGCCGCTGTCGGTGTCGGCGCACGCATGTCCGAAACAAAATCAATCAACGTGGTATCGGTTTCATGCCCCACTGCAGAAATCAGCGGAATCTCCGATGCCGCAGCCGCCCGCGCCACGATCTCCTCGTTGAACCCCCACAGGTCCTCAAGCGATCCGCCACCCCGCGCGACAATCAACAAATCCGGACGCGGCAAGGCACCCCCGGGTGTCAGCGCATTGAACCCTGCGATTGCTGCCGCCACTTCGGGCGCACATTTGGCGCCTTGCACCGCCACGGGCCACACCAGTACCTTGCGCGGGAAACGATCGCGCAGGCGGTGCAGAATATCGCGGATCACCGCACCTGAAGGCGATGTGACCACCCCGATGATCTCGGGCAGATAGGGCAAGGGTTTCTTGCGCTCGGGCGCGAACAACCCCTCGGCCGCAAGTGCTGCCTTGCGCTTTTCCAGCATCGCCATCAGGGCACCGGCACCGGCAGGGGCGATATCCTCAATCACCATCTGGTATTTCGACTGACCGGGGAATGTCGTGAGCTTGCCCGTGGCAATCACTTCCATCCCCTCTTCGGGACGATGTGCCAGCGCCTGCGCACGGCCTTTCCAGATCACTCCGGCCAGAACCGAGCGATCATCCTTGAGGTCCATATAGATATGGCCCGACGCTGGCCGCGACACCCGCCCAACTTCGCCACGCACGCGCACATGGGAAAATCCGCTCTCGATCGCCTTTTTGACCGCGCCCGAAATCTCGGACACCGAAAATTCGGGCGTATTGTCAGTGGCGCCATCGTCAAAGAGATCCATCATATGGCTTCACCTTTTCCCTCGACCTGCAAGGGCAAGGACGAAAATTTCCATTTCAGAAAAAAGGCTGTCACGCATAACACCCCCGCCAGCAGGGCAAAAAGAACCGTTTTGAAAACCAAAGCCAACACCAGCGCCAATGCACCGCTGGTGCACAAAAGCATCCGCGAAATCCGCACCCTCGCAAAATCGGGATCAGGCCAGAATTGTACCTGCGCGCGACCGAACTCGTCTGCGTAATGATCCAGAGTGCGCCCATAGGCAGGATTATCCATAAACGGCAAAGATACGTCGGGACGACGAATGATGCGGCCAAGGACACGGGGACAAAAATCGTCGAAATACGCTTTCTCGTCCTGCGCATGCATCTTCCAGACAACATCAACAATGGGCGACGGCACAAGCGTTTCGCCGGTACTGCCCACCAGATACATAAAGCGACGATATTCTTCGACGAGAATGTAGCACACATCAATCGAATGGCCGGTTTCCTCGTGCAGACGGTCGACCAGTGAACGCGTGAGTGGACGCTCATGAAAGCTGTAGCCTTCAAGGCGGTGCCAAAGCTGCCGGTCCTTTTTGGTCGGGTTCATTTTTGTGTCTGTGCTCGTTTTCGTTGCCTCGACTGCGACAGTAGTCCGATGTGGGGCGCGCGCCAAGCACCAGAGGCCAGAAACCTTGGGTTTGGCTGACACTTGTGGTCATGACATCACCGCCTTAGAACCGGGGCAATTCAATTTTTGCGGGGACAAATATGAACATTCTCATTCTGGGCAGCGGCGGGCGTGAACATAGCCTGGCCTGGGCCGTCAAACAGAACCCCAAATGTGACCGGCTGATTGTCGCCCCCGGAAATGCGGGGATCGCGGCCCATGCGGAATGTGCCGATATCAACATTCTGGACGGTGATGCCGTGGCGACATTCGCTGAAGAGAATGCGATTGATTTCGTCATTATCGGCCCCGAAGCCCCCCTTGCGGCCGGTGTCGCCGACCGCTTGCGCAACGCAGGTCTGCTCGTCTTTGGCCCGAGTCAGGCGGCAGCCCAGCTCGAGGCCTCGAAGTCCTTTACAAAAGCCATCTGCGACGCGGCAGGCGCGCCCACTGCCGCCTACGCGCATTTCACTGACGCCGATGCCGCCCGTGCCTATATCCGCGCTCAAGGTGCACCAATTGTGGTCAAGGCTGACGGGCTTGCGGCGGGCAAGGGCGTGATCGTTGCCATGACGGAAGGCGAAGCACTTGCCGCAATCGACGATATGTTCGACGGCAGCTTTGGCGCGGCAGGTGCCGAGGTGGTGATCGAAGAGTTCATGGACGGTGAGGAAGCGTCGTTCTTTGTGCTCTGTGACGGCGAAACCATCCTGCCCGTGGGCACCGCCCAAGACCATAAACGCGCCTTTGACGGCGACACCGGCCCGAACACAGGCGGCATGGGCGCCTATTCCCCTGCCCCTGTGATGACCGATGCGATTACACAAAAGGCGCTGGACGAAATCATCACCCCCACCATGGAAGAGATGCGCAAGCGCGGCACCCCCTTCCAGGGCGTGCTTTTTGTCGGCCTGATGATCCAGAACGGCCAACCGCGTCTGGTGGAATACAACGTTCGCTTTGGCGATCCTGAATGCCAGTGCCTGATGATGCGCCTGGGTGGACAGATCCTTGATCTGCTGCTCGCTTGCGCAGAAGAGCGGCTGGACGAGATGCAGGTCAACTGGGCGGATGATCACGCGTTGAACATCGTCATGGCCGCAAATGGCTATCCCGGAAACTATGCCAAGGGCACCGTGATTGAAGGGCTGGACAGCCAGCCCGAAGACAGTTTCCACATGGTATTTCACGCAGGTACCGCGCTGAAAGACGGACAAATCACAGCCGCAGGCGGACGCGTTTTAAATATCACCGCGCGGGGCGCGACTTTGGCCGAAGCACATGAAAAGGCCTATGCCATGGCGCAAACGATCGACTGGCCAGACGGGTTTTATCGCTCAGACATTGGCTGGCGGGCACTCTGACACAGACAAAGAAAAAGCCGCGCTTGAAAACAAGCGCGGCCTTTTTGGTATTGAGTGGCGACGCAGTTACGCGGCGCGGCCGACCAGAACAGAATCAATCTCTGCCGCAGCTGCATTTTCATCATTGCCTGCCACAGCCGCGATTTCGCGGGTCAGGCGCTCAAGTGCGGCTTCATAAAGCTGACGCTCGGAATAGCTCTGCTCACGCTGGTCGTCCTGGCGGTGCAGGTCGCGCACAACCTCTGCAATTGCGATCAGATCACCCGAGTTGATCTTTTGCTCGTACTCTTGTGCACGACGCGACCACATCGCCTTTTTGACCTTTGCCTTGCCGCGCAGTGTCTTCATCGCATGGCTCACGACGTCCGGTGTCGCCAAGGCGCGCATCCCCACATCGGTGGCCTTGTCAGTCGGCACCCGCAGTGTCATTTTATCTTTCTCGAATGAGATGACGAACATCTCAAGCTCGAAGCCAGCAATTTCTTGCGTCTCGATCGACACAATTTTGCCGACCCCGTGGGCGGGGTAAACGACAAACTCGTTGGGGCTAAAGTCGTATTTTTTCTTGCTCATGATCGTCCTTTCATGACGGCCCGCGTTTGACGACAAAAAAACC